>JADFXE010000009.1 GCA_015233705.1 Candidatus Omnitrophota bacterium | reverse complement strand
ATTTTGCTAAGCTCAATAAACAGTACTTACCCATTTAGGACTCAAAGGAACCAAATAAATTAAAATAAGAAGGGAATCTCCCATAATAAGGGATTAGCATTCGTACTTTCGGCATTGTCTTCATTATACCCCCTCCCAAAACTAAAAAAATTCTCGTGCCATCAACTTAAAAAACGCGTACGGCTTACCGCCACTAAGAACTAACGATTTGTTCCCTTGCCGCGCTTGGTTTTGCCGACTTTGGCGCCCCTTTTTTAGCGCTGGCAAAGGTTCCGTCCATAAAGCATTCGTCCCAACGGAGCTGTTCGGCGTCTTCCAGTTCCGCCAAAAAAATTCGCCAAAGCTTCTCCAGTGTTCCGTCTTCGACCCACTTAACAAGTCGTCGATGCACCGCGCTTTTGGAACCGTACTCCTTTGGCAACGCCGCCCACTGTGCGCCGGTCCACAGAATCCACAGGATGCCTTCAAAGCATTTGCGGTCATCCGTCGGAGGCCGCCCACCGCGTTTGCGTTTTAGCCACGGTTTCTTGCGTTCCGGTAAACAACTTTTGACCTTCGCCCATTGCGCGTCGGTTAGTTTCATGTCGGCCTCCGGGTTATGTGTTCCAGAGACCATTATATATTCGTCGTCGGTCAGCGGCGATGACCGTTTCAACTATTTTAGACGACAAGTTTTGGGATAACTTCTAAACATCTTCATGAATATACCCCCTTAAGTACAAATCCGGCCATCGAGAATTTCGACCTGTCTATCGTAATATTCCGCGGAGATGTTCTCATGCGTCACCATGGCAATGGTGACCCCGCTCTCCCGATTGATGCGACGGAATAATTGTAGAATGTTATCCGTGTTCTTCGAGTCCAGGCTCCCTGTCGGCTCATCCGCCAGCACGACCGTCGGCCTGGCAACCAGCGCACGGGCAACAGCCACACGCTGTCTCTGGCCCACTGACAACTTCTTCACCGACGCCTTCAGTTTGTCGGCCACCCCCACGATCTCGACAATTTCTGAAACCCTTGCCAGACGGTCCTGGCGGTTCATCGGCAGCTCCACCAGCGGCAGCATGACATTCTCCAGGACATTCAGGTTCTGCCAGAGATAAAAAGACTGGAACACAAATCCCATGTTCTTGACCCGAAACCCCTTCACCCGGCACATGTCCTGGATCGAAACCCCGTTGAACAGAACCTCCCCGCTGGTCGGGATGTCCAGGCCGCCCAGCAGATGCATCAAGGTGGACTTGCCGCAGCCGCTGGGACCGCGCAGCATCAGGATCTCGCCGGCAAAGACCTGCAAAGAAATGCCGTCGAGCGCCTTGACTTGCCCGTCAGAATAGAATTTGGTCACATTCCTGGCTTCCAGGATAGTCGACTTATTCATTGCGTAACACTTCGATCGGTTGAATGGATATCGCCTTTAGCGCCGGGTAAATGCCGGCCACGCATCCGACCAGCACCGACAGCCCCAATGACCTGCCGATGAAGAGGATGTCATAATGCATTTCAATGAACCCTTCGATCGCGGGAAAGGTCAAAAGCACCTTCATCCTTCCGTAACCCAAAAGAACACCAAGAACACCGCCCAAAAATCCGTAAATCGCCGACTCCAGCAAGACCATCCAGGCAATGCGGGATTTTCTCCAGCCGATCGCCAGCAGGATCCCGATCTCCTTGGTCCTCTCAAGCACCGCAGTGGTCATGGTATTTACGATCCCCATCACAACGATCAGGAAAACCACCGCCGAGATCGCCCAGGTGAAACTGAAAACCACGGTGAACGGAGTGGAAATGAAATTCTGCACGTCCTTGACTTCCAGGTCCGGGAACTTTTGATTGATCGCTTCCTGAACCTGCCTAGAGATCGCCTGACGCTGCTCGGCATCCACCTTGACCGAATCCCGGATGTCCAGCCTGAGATTCATGGCCGTGACCTTGCCCGGAGTTTTTTTGATCTTCTGCAGAGTAGCCAGCGGCAATATGATGCCGCCGTCCTCGATCATGCTCAGGCTCTGGAATATGCCCTTGATGCGGAAATTTTCTCCCCGGATATTGATCTCATCGCCGAGAGTCTTGCCCAACCGCTTGGCCGCCACCGATCCTATCAGCGCGTCATGGTCTCCCCGCAACTGATCCCCTTTAATCTTCAGGTCATCGAAAAGATACGTCCCCGGCTCCCAGCCGAAAAGCATAAAGTATTCCTTGGCCTTGACCGCGTAAAAATACATCGACACCGGCGCAATGTTGCACACATGGGCGATAGCCCGCAGGGCCACGGCGTCGTTCTGATCGATCGAACTCGCGAAGATATCCAGGGTCGCCTTTTCCATAACGACAAGATCAGATCCCCTGGCCTTGTAGGTGGTTTGAAGGGACTTCTCGAGATTGTCTGTCAACCCGCGCAAAGACACGAAGGCGGCGATACTTATGCCAATGCCGAGAATCGTCAGCATGCTTCGCAAACGTTCCCGCCAAAGGTTCTTGAAAACTGTCGCTATTAAAAACATATTAAAGATAATCCTTATATAAGTCAGAAGGCCTGTACGCAGATTCCTAGCTTATTAAGATTAATTATTAAAATGTTTTATATATTAACATTTATTTTTCTATTTTCAAATGCGTTCTTTTTCAGTAACCCTCTGGCCAGCATCGACTTTCTTCCCTCCTCAAACAAGGAATCGTCCTGTCGGGAAGAACCGAACTTACTGATCCGTTCCCTGATAAATACGAAAGCCACTCTTTGACCAAAGTCATTGAGTGGCTTAAACAACGCCCCTTCCCCTCACTCAGCTCGTACCGGCTCAGCCGATCCTTACCGAGCGCATGGAAATCGCGCCCAGGGTCACCTTCTCGGCAAAGAACCTGACCGACTCGGCCTTATCCTGCAGGGCCAGCACATACAGCAGTGGCAGATAATGCTCGTTCGTCGGCACCGCCAGGCGCGCCGCAGGTCCCAGGTCCTTGTATTTCACGATCGCCTGGTGATCGTTGGCCAGGATCAAGGCCTTGATCCGCTCGTCAAACTCAAGCGCCCAGTCAAAGGCCGATTCATCCCAGCTCAGGCGCCCCAGATTATGGACCACATTCCCGCTGCCCATGATCAGGACACCCTGGTGACGCAACTCCCCAAGTTTCCGGGCGAATTCATAATGCCACTTCGGCTCTTGGCCCTGATCCAGGCTCAGCTGGACAACCGGAATGTCCGCTTTAGGGAACATCCGGCACAGAACCGACCAGGTGCCGTGATCCAGTCCCCAGTCCAGATTCGCGCCAACGCGCGAGCCCAACAGCTTTTGCAGGGAAGCCGCTAGTTCCGACGATCCGGGTGCCGGATACTCCTTGGCGTAAAGTGCTTTGGGAAAGCCGTAAAAATCACAGATCGTCCGTGGATGTTCCATGGCCGTGACAAAGGTCCCATCAGTCTGCCAATGCGCCGATATGCACACAATGGCCTTAGGGCTAGGCAGAGATTTTGCCACCGCTTCCCACTCCCGGGAAAATTCATTATCTTCGATCGCATTCATCGGGCTGCCGTGCCCCACGAACAAGACCGGCATTTTGACTTGCGGATCCTTCATGGCATCTCCATCTGAAGAAATCATAGCACACCTTGTCCCAAAGCCAGCTGATTCAAGTTCAATCCTCAGATCAATTGATCCTGGCCTCGACTGCGGTGTTCTCCTTAAGCAGGACGTACTTCACAAAAAGCCGGTCTCCCGGTGCGACCGGCCGCGTGGGAAAAGAACGGTCCTCGCCGACATAAACCAATGTCCCGGAATCCAGGACGCACTTGAAACGCTCGCCGAACGGATTGACGAGCTCAACCACTTGCCGCGGCCCGTCACCTGGCCCCTCTTCCACCACAGATTCCACGGTCCCTTCAAATGTCCGGCAACGGCTCTTGTCCTCGGCCCCGTCAGAAGTGGCCACCCGCGCAGGAGGCGCTACCGCCGGTGCCGAGACCAAGGTCTGCCCCGGGTCCGCGAGCACAGGCTCGGAAACCGGAACAACCTCAGACGCGGACAATAGCGGCGGCAGAGACGACTCCTGCGAAGGCGGCGAGGATGACAAGGAGGGAGAGAAGGATGCCTGCGGCTGCGGCAAGACTGCCTGTACCGGCGTGACCCGTCGGGTAGCTCCGGTCACCGCCGCCGGTCTGATGACATCCCTGGCGAGAAAAAGATAGGTTAAGAATAACGTCGTGCCAACCCTGGACGTTCCCGGCCTCTTCATGAACGTCTCCTAATCGAAATACACATGCCTGATCATGCGCCAATGCAGCGCAAGGTGAACAATGACCAGAAGCAGCATCAGAAATCCGCTGTAAGCGTGGACTAGATAAACCGCATGCTCCTGCTGCTTGGACATGACGACAAAGAACAGAATCCCGCTCGTAATGACCTGAAAGATAAAAAAGACGAACAAAAGGACATTGCCCCACAACAACAATCGCGCCTTGTTCATATTCCCCTCCGCAACACTTAATCCCGTCACATCCTGTACTGGATCACCCATTCCGTCGAGGGAAGGGACAGTCTGACTTCCTTATAATCCGTGCCTAGTGTGCCGTGCGATTCCGCCTCTTTGCCCAGACAGATGATCTTGTACGCCTTGGCCTGCTCCAGCCCGACGGCCTTAAGGAAGAACGGCGTGCGCACCATCATCGAGACCAGGCCCGCCACCTTGCCGTCTTTGACGACCGGATACCGCATCGCAATCAGCCGCGGCTGGGCAATACTGCCGTGGGCCGGCTCTGAAAGCTGGGGCCCGGGCGCTTCTTTCATTTTCTCCTGGAAATAATGCAGCTCCCTGACGCCCTTGAGATCAAAGCCCCGCGCCAGAAAATGCGACGGGAAAAGGACCTGCCGGATGACCCATTTGTCATCAATGAAAGATCCGCCGAAAACACCCGGCACGCCGGCCACCACCGGCTTCATGGCCTCACGGAAGGTCAAATAATTGGGCTGCCTGTCCGCTGCCAGCTTGAGCTTGGCAAAGGCATCGTCAAAGTAAGCCTGGACCTTTTGCCCCACGGCATCATCTGCCGGGACCGGCGTCGCCCATGCTGCGCCCGCCATCACTAACGCCATCGTTACACCTAAGAACCACCTCTTCATAACCCCTCCTTGATTAATTTGAACACTGAGATATACCCCTGATGATGCGAAACCTCTTCAAAAGACCCAAACCGGGACTGCCCGATGGCCAGACGGAGCTTACCTTCGATATTCTCCCGGATCTCCTCTTGCTGGAACAGAAAATACCCGGCCCAGGCGCATATCTTTCCAAAGATATTGGTCGGCGTATCCACATCAATAATGACAAACAATCCGCCGGGTTTAAGAACCCGAAAAGCCTCATCCAAAGCCCGGACCTTTAACTCAAGATCAATGTGATGGAAAAAGAACGTCGAGATAACGTAATCAAAACTGTCATCAAAAAACGGCAGGGCCTCGGCCGCGGCCACATCAAAATACGCATTGGCCAGGTGGCTTGCCTTACGCAGGGCAACGTCGATCATTTTCGGCGCCGCGTCGATCCCGCTCACCCGGCCGCCCCGATCAGCCAACAAACGGGCAATCTCGATGGTCAGCGTTCCGGTACCGCAGCCCAGATCCAGGACTGAACTGATCCGCGAATCGCTTAAGAATTCCAGACAGGGCCGCGACAAGCGCGCCTCCTGGCCAAACAGCATCACGGGGCTGAGCGCGTCATAAACGGCCGCGACATGATCCAGCGTCCGGCCTCTGGTCAACGGAAGAGTGATCATGCCAGCCACCCCCTAGCCTTTTCCACATCCAGGGCCTTGAACATCCACAGCACGACTGCCCTGGCATATTCCTCTTTCAGCCCAAGCCCACAGTCATTGAGATGACGTAACCCTTCGAGCATATAGTCATGCCCCATGCGCGCCACAGGCGTCAGCTCATCTGTAAACTCGGAAAAGATCGGCCGCTCCAGGGACAATGTTTCTTCCATGCCCTGCAGACGGCTGAATGCCGACGGATGCTGATGCGCCAGCAAAGACAGCGCGTAGTTCTGCCGCCGTTCCAAATGGTCCCGTGACAAGTCCCTCATATCATCCAGCAGCTGACAGCCCAGCCCGAACTTCCCCAACCCCTGACGGCAGGAGGCCAGCACCTTGCGGTCAGGCGCTTTCTCCAAACGTTCCGGGCCAAACAGCGGCAAATGAAACAGCAGACCGGTCTTCAGCTGATGGATGGTATTGAGGACATATTCCGGACTAGGACGCTGCGCGATTCCGCCTTCCTCGGAGGCCTCTTCTGCAGCACTGGGCAGAAGGACTTGCAGCGTCCCGTCGGATATCATGCGCGCCTCTTCCCTGGTAATGACCGCGCCAGCGACCGCCTCTTCCAGAAAACGCGCCAGGATCCGGTCGGCCGCCATGATCACCACCACCTGGCGCATGACCCGCGAATCCACCGGCATCTTGATCGAAAAGGAGACCTTGTCTTCGCCATCGAGAAGATTGTCGGCGGAAGTGACCCAAATACGGAACAGATAATTGATCCGCCCGTAAAGCATGCGCCGCTCCAGAGGGATATTGAGAAATCCGTAAACCGCCTGGAAAAGCGCCGAAAAAAAGTTGCGGTGCGGCATGTACATCTCGGCAGGAAATGATCCGGCGTTGATCATGAACTCTTTTTGCGTCAGGGCCGGTGAAACGACCACCGAGCGCCCGGCAATCTCCACGTCTTTCAGGCAGAGCCGGCACTCGGCGAACGATGAGCGCAGCACCTTATTCACAGAGAATGCGCGGGAAATATCCAGGATTAGCATCAGTTGCTCCTCGCGTAGTAATGTTGCAAATAGGTGTCCAGGTCGATCCTGCCGCGCCTTTGCATGGGAAGGCCGTTCACAGAAAAGAAGACCAGCAGTTTCCCGAGGGCGTAAAATTGAAACGAGAACGGTTGGATCAGCGCCAAGGCCAGACGGCAGACCCAGACCGGCAGGAACGATATCCTGACCGGTTTTCCCCAGACCTTGACCTTGAAACAGGACTCACAGATCTGCAGCCAGGTCATGTTGCGCGGACCGCCGACAGAGGTATACACATTGGCAAGCGTCAGCGCATCCTCGGCCATGAACGCCGCCAGCTCGCCAACGTCGATTGGTGTGCAGGCGACTTTCCCGTCGCCGATAATGTACATCCGCCCCTTCTCGGCCGTCCTGCCCATCTCGGCAAAATCCCGCATAAAGCCGCTCGCGCGGACGATCACCCACTCCAGGCCGCTTTTCTTCAACTCTTCTTCGAACTTGAATTTGGCTACCATGAGCGGCACGCCCGCCCTGGCGCCCAGCTCGGTGCCGGCGGGGGAAATAAACACGAACTTCCGCACGCATGCCCGCTTGGCCTCGGCCAGCAGATTCATGTTCCCCTGATAATCCACGTCCATGTGCGTCACGTCCCCACGCAGGCGCGTGATCCCAATAGCAGAGACAACAATATCCATCCCCGCGCAGACTCCCTGGATCGTCTCCGGCCTGGTCACATCCGCCGCTACCTGATACGACAACTTTCCCTCCAGGCCGCTGAATTCAGCATCAGAAAGCGCGAGGCCAGCAGGACGAATACCTTTCTTGATAAAGGCCTCGACCAATTCCCGGCCCAGCACACCACCGACTCCGGCGATCAGAACGTTCCTGTTTTCCATATCCGTCCTCCATGACAATCCACGGGCGCGGCAATTCTCTGTGCCGATCTATGACTTTAGTTTAGCAATGCGTCGGGTAGTTAGGAAAGTGGGAAAGGATACGAAAGCGAAAATCAGGGAAGAAAATTGCAGCTGCCAGGCCAAACCCTGCAAGATCCTGCAGGGCCAGGATTCACAGACCATATTTTTTGAGCTTGTACCAGAGGTTGCGTTCGGAGATACCCAAGAGGCGCGCGGCCTCGGCCTTGACGCCCTGGGCAGCGGCCAGGGCCTTACGGATGGCTTCTTTTTCCTTGGCATCCATCTGTGACTGCAGATCAAAGTCAACGGCCGCAGGCTTAGTCTCCGTCGACATCTTCTGCATGGCATTCTTGACCGACTGGACAAGCTCCTCGACACTGAAAGGCTTGCGGATATAATCGCAGGCGCCGTGCTTCAGGGTCTTGACCGCGGTATCCACATCCGCGTGGGCCGTCG
Source organism: Candidatus Omnitrophota bacterium (assembly GCA_015233705.1). The sequence goes on along the minus strand of JADFXE010000009.1, from coordinate 16,070 downwards.
TCACAACGATCGGCAGCCTGATCCCCAGCCGCTCCATCTCGTAGATAAGCTCTACCCCGTCCATGACAGGCATGCGCATGTCAGTCACCACAATATCAATGTGCTTGTCGAACAGTATCTTCAGGGCCTCCTGACCGTTGGCCGCGGTCAGAACATTGAACCCGTGTTCCGGCAGCCCCAGGCGCAAGACCCTGAGCAACCGGGGCTCGTCATCAACGATCAAAATCTCAGGCATATCAGGTCCTTATCGGTAAATAGATAGTAAAGATCGTTCCGTGCGACGGGGCATCCGCAACCTCGATCCGTCCGCCGTGATCCTCGACAATGCGCTTGACCACAGTCAGCCCGATCCCAAACCCGTAAGGTTTGGTCGTATACATCAGATCAAAGATCCGCGCTCTCTGTTCGCGATCCAGGCCAACACCCTGGTCACGCACCTGCAGCAGATACTCCTGTCCGGCCACCATTGTCGCGACTTCGATCGTACTCTTCTCACTCGAGGCTTCGATCGCGTTCAGCAATAAATTCATCACCACCTGCTTGATCGCCTCCGGATGGCACGGCAGAAGAACGCCGGCAGCTTTGTTCTGAACCTCCAGCCTGAGGCCGGCGGCCTGGACCTTGGAGGCAAACAGCTCCGCGACCCGCACGACGATCGCCGAGATATCCGTCGGCACCTTGGGCTTGTCCGCCCCGCGGTGCAAATGCAGAAGGTCGGTCAGCAGTCCGTCAACCCGCTCCACTTCGGAGGAAATGTCGTTGGCCAGCGTGACCACCTCGCCGGTAGAGCGCCGGGCAATGACACTGGCCGCGCTCTTGACAATTCCCAGAGGATTGCGGATCTCGTGCGTCAGATGCTGCACCAAAGCGACCAGGGCGATCTGCCGCTCCTGCTCCATCAGCTGTTTCGTCTGGCGGCGCAGCACCTGAATGCTGTAGGTGCTGATGCCCAAAATCAGCAAGGCCACGATCACAATAAAATAAAGGCCGCCCTCCTCAGCCTTCAACCTGGCCTTCTGCGCCTTGGCCAAGGATGTGCGAATGCTTTCAAAATAGAACTCCCGCAAAGGACGGCTCGCTGACTGCAGACGCTCAAGGGCGCGAATCAAAGGCGCTGCGGCCGAAATTGTGGGACCGGCCCCACAATTATCAATAGCCTCGGTCAACTCCCCAAAGGCCTGACGCGCCGGAGCCAGCAACCGGGCTTCCTCTTTCTCATGGCTGAAAAGATCCTGCCGTTTCTTTTCTTCCTGCTCACCGCGGGCCCAAGAAGACAGGATCCGCTTGATCTCACCGGAACGTGATTTCAACTGATCGACCGGCAGGATCCCAGCCTGCCAGGCGCTGATGTCCGTTGATATCGTCTTCAAGGCATCTTCAGCCGCGACCATGCGCTGGTACTCGCTCCACTCATCCTCGAACTGCAGCTGATGGACACGGACACCTTCCAGATAATGCAGGCCGACACCGCCGGCAATGGCGACCACCAGGCCGAGCACGGCAAACGCTCCGGCGATCTTGTGAGTGAGTTTCAGATAATTCGGTCTCAATGTACCCTTGCCCCGTAAATTTGTTACCCCAAGTTCTCCGCGCTGTAGCGGGCGATCAGGCCGGTCCGCACAGCGTGCTGATAGGTCTGCTTGAAACACCAACAGGCAGCGGCAAGATAAAGGATGACCAGCACCCCGCTCTTGACCAGATCGATCAGCGGAACGCCGCCTCCGTTCACAACGGTCCGCATGCCTTCAAAAATATATGACGGCGGCAGCATCTGCCCAACATATTGCATCCAGACCGGCAGAACCTTCACAGGATAGAAAACCCCGACGAACGGCGCCGGCATGGCCGGGATCGGCAAGATCAGCCACTCGGCCGCAGGACCAAAGCGCAGCATGATCGTGCAGGCAAAAATCCCAAAGGCAATGCCAAAAAGAAACAGGAAAAGAAAAAACGGCACCAGCATAAGACCGTAAACGGAAAACGACAGGCCGAACACGACACTCGCCAAGGCCACCATGACCACAACGCCGATGGAGCTCGTCAGGATGCTCGACAGGACCAATCCGGCCAGATACTCGACAATGGTGAGCGGCGTGGCAAAGAAATTCAGGAAATTACGTGACCAGACATCCTCAAAAAACGCCATGGTCACGCCCTGCATGATGCGGATAAAGAAGTCCCACAACAGCACCGCCCCCAGGATCGAGGAGACGAACTGGAAACCCGGGGCCGTGATCGTCGAGAGATAGCGGGTCATGAAGCCCCACAGAATGATATCGATCGCGACCCAGATCACCAACGGCAGCACACGCACAGGGCTGCCGCGCAAAAGATAATACTGGCGCAGCACAACGGCATAGATGCGGTTTACAGATATCATGGTCATTCCTTCTGCAGCGATAATGGTTCGCGGGCGACGGCCACAAAAAGATCTTCGAGCGTCGCCTTGCCGTGAATGGCCGGCAAGGTCTTAGGGTTGCCTTCCAGCAGGATCTTGCCATGCGACATAAACAGCACCCGGTCGCAGACATCCTCGACCTCATGCATATTGTGTGACGTCCACAGGACGCCGCCGGAACCGGATGCCACCAGATCGCGGATCTTGATGCGGATCACGCGCGCGACCGAGGGGTCCAGCGAAGCTGTCGGCTCATCGAGCAGTAAAAGCCGCGGCGAATTCAGCATGGCCTTGGCAAGATTCACCCGCGACTGCTCTCCCGATGACAGCGCGCCGCACTTCACGCCACGAAAATCTTCCAGATCAAACTGCTTGAGAAGCTCTCTGATGCGGGCCTTCACATCAGCGACACCGTAAAGAAGTCCGAAAATATGCAGGTTCTCCGTCACGGTCAGGTTGCCGGGCAGCGGCGCATACACCGCCGCAAAGTTGGTATGCTGAAGCATCCGGGAACGGCCGTCGGCCAGGCTGATGCCGTCGATCTCAATGGTCCCGCCGCTGGGCTCAAGAACGCCCAGGATCATATTGATGGTCGTGGTCTTCCCGGCGCCGTTCGGTCCCAAAAGGCCCACGATCTCGCGCGGCCGCACATCGAACGAAATGCGGTCCACCGCAAGTTTGCCGCTGTATTCTTTGCTCAGATCAGAAACGGAAAGCATTGTTGTCATGGATAAGCACCCGGCCAGCCCGACGCCATCGGCAGCCTTTTCTCTTATCAGATGATATCGACGATAGTTTCTTTCGATTGCATCTGTTTGGTATTGGCCCTATGCCGCCCCAGATACTCGGACTTCAAGTGGGCATCCACCGCAGCCTGATCCCTGTACTCTTCATAAAACAAAAATTCTCCGGGGCTGGAAACATCCTGGAAAAGACTGTAGAAAAGACACCCTTCCTCACTTCTGGTCTTGGGGATGAGCGCCGCCGCCTGTGCCTTGAACGCCTCGACACATTCTTTCTTTATAAAACACCGGGCGATAATTTTCTTTTTCATATCAGCTCCAGAATTGGGATTTACACAACTTTAGCGTCGCCGCTGACAAAAGACAACTGCTTTACAACGATCCCTGAGAACAATTCTCTGCGGCCATTGAGATCCTGGATGAACACTTCCGGCGGAAACTCCATACTGTTCTTTCTCTGCCGGGCGATCAGCTCATCCAGAAACGCCTTTTGCTCTGCGTTCTGCGGATCATGCAGCGGATACGTGCTCAGATCATTGATCAGCACCATGACCGGCGCATGGGCGAACTCCACGGTCTTCAGGATTTTGCTGACCAAAGCGAAAAGGAAATTCGGCTTGTCATTAAAAAGCTCGACCGCTGTCTTCAGAACGATCTTGCCCCACGACTCGTCCACCATCTTCTGGAGGATCCCGTAGACAGACGAGTATTTGATCAGCATCTGCTCACCGGGCTTGAGCCTTAGCGAAGAATTGACCAAAACCTGGGTGAGTTCGCGACAATTGAACGACTCGATCGCGCTGTGGACATCAAAGGTCAAGAGGTCAAAGGCATAAATTCCGCGAACGAGTGACGCGGCATCCCTGACCGAACGGGCGACAAGGTCCTTGGTCGAGTCCCACAGGAAATCCTCATCCTTGCGGATGACCGTGACGGCCAGAAGCTTGCACTCCGTTCCCTCTCTCACGGCCCGGAAAAGCTGCACCCGGTCAATGGGATGACCCTGATAATAAATCTCCTCAAACCTGGGCAGATGATGAAAAAGATTTGACGTTGGAAGCTCTGTCTTGACCAGATCGATCGCCTGAAAAGCCATACTGTTTCCTGTTTCCTCCGGACTTCTGTGGTCCGCTCTTTAGATCAGATGCCGGTGGCAAACATCCCGGAGCTTCTGCGCATTCTCGGCAAACCACTCGAAAGACGCGGGCCAGTTCTTTTCCTGAGAAAGATCCATGGCGGTCATCAGCCGGATCCAGCAGGACTTGCGTCCGTGCTTGCAATCCCACACCAGGGGCTTTCCCGCTTCAACCTCGATCTCGGCCCGCTTGCCCCTCAGCAGCTCAAAGTCCTCCCGGGAGTCCGGGATCCAGAAACTGGCGGCAATGGAAGGCCGCGGATTCCGGCTGTCCGCGCCAACCAGGGACAGACATATCTTGTGATGCGGCGTGCCGATCTTGACAACTGCCTCCGCCTCCCCCTCAAAAGAATAAAATCTCCAGGCCAGGCCACTCTCGTCGATGAAAAGCTTCAACTGTTTCCAATAGGCCAAGTAAGTTTGTTTTGATGATCTCATTGTGATCCTGATTTGATATTAACGAATGCGCCCTTCGCTGGAAACAGGCGCCACTTCATAACAGAGCTTACCATACCACAACTTTCTCTTCCGGACTTAAAATTCACCGCTGTTTGTCATATCACACCAGACGACGATACAGGACCGCCCCGGCCGAGATCTCTTTCTTCATATCCTCTCCCGTTCTTTTTCATGAACAACTTCCTTTACATAGCCCAGGGCCGCAGCAACGGCCGGACATTCTTCATATATCCCGCTTATAAGAAACCAGCATGATCCTTCTAAATAAATAAGGGCCGGAATCCCGGCCCTTATTAAAAGTCAGCTTATTAGCCAATTGATCAGCAACCGCCGCCGTTAGACTTACAATTATAATGAGTGGACCCTACAAATTTGACGTGTTGTGTATCCCCGTCCCAAGTGTTCGACGTTCGCTGCGATGGAAAGATGTTGGAACGGTGGCAGGACCCAGTAGACCACGCTCAAGCCCGACAATGCCGTAGCCACCAACCCCGGTCCGAAACCTGCCAACAATGCCGCCATCATCACCACCGGATAGAAGGTAATGTGCGTCGGCAATCCGGGGCCAATCCCTGCGGTCAACGCCAACCTCAAGCTCAATCCCGCCAGCACGGCTCCTACCGCAATGCCATAACCCACAGCCACCCACAGTGGCGACTGTTTCGCAACGCTTGCCAACGAAAATTCTTCCCCTCGTAAGGTGCTTTTATCTTTTTACACTGGCCATCCCGATTCTTTGCAACGAATCAACCGCCCGCATTTGTCCCAGTCTCGAAAGGGCTGGGCTTCTTCTGATCTCAGAACCTCTTTTTATTTTCCGGACATCTTCCCGCTTGCAAAATTCCCCCCATTCCCGGTCTTCGCAGCAGCTTTCGGCGCGGCCTTGGCATCAGGCGCCGCCAAAGTCTCCGTCGATGCCTGCACGACGGCGGCTGAGGACGGCACAGCCAGAACAGCCCCGGCGTCCACCAGCGCCGGCACAGGCGCGCCCGCTGACGGCGGGACCAGGCCCTGCCCGGAAGTATCCGAAGACGGAGAAACAGGCGCCAGCGCATCCTTGGGCCTGACCTTGTAATTCCAAATACCAACCACACCCAGGACTGCCGCAAAAGCAACAACCGCCAATCGCCGACGCGCAGTACCCAGCTGGGCAAGAAGGGCCTGCTCCCTGTCTTTCGCTGCCTGCTCAAGACGGCCGCGCTCCTCCTGATGCCTGACCTGCAGCTCCTCAATGAGCCCTTTTTCCCGCCGGGTCAAAGACTCCTCAAGATCCCGGCGAAGCTTGCTGTGCTTCGCCTCCAGCCCGGCCTGCAATTTCTTCTCCCTGGCCTTCGCCTCCTCCCGCAGCCTGGCATATTCAACCGCATGCCTGACCTGCAGATCATCGACCAGCTGCTTTTCCTTCTGTACAAATGACTCTTCCATCTGCCGGCAGAGCGCCGCGTACTTTGCCTCCAGTTCCTCCAGCAGTCTTTTCTCCCTGGCTGCGGCCTCCAGATCCGGCGCCAAAAACTTGACCGCCTTGACGACGGGATCAGGCAACTTCTGCTGAACTACAGACACAGCCACCTTTTCTTTTTCTAAAATATCTGTACTCATACGAACCTCTCCTTTTCAGAATGTTAACCAAAGCGTTTTCCCAAAAAGCCACAAAAAAACCCTGCCCGGATCATTCCCGGCAGGGGTTCTGCTGCATTCATGAAACGTTATTGTCCGTGTTGCCCATCGAAGGCCTCACCCTGACACATCCGTATTTTCTTGTTTGTATTTTAACAACAAAATCCTCTGTTTTTGTCAATTATCTTCATTAATTTCTCTTCCATATTTTGCCGTTAAACCCGGAAATTTGGGTTGAAAACTCTGCCGCCCGCCTTTAGAATGACTTTCATCATGAAGCCATTCCCCAAAGCCTTTCCCCTGACAACCATGATCACGCTGGCTGTCATTGCGCTCGCCGCCGCGGCCGGCCTGGTCCAGACGGTCCAACAACTGAACAAGCTCGTTCCCCTGCGCCGCGAACGGCCGTTCGTTTTTGCCGGCATTATTTTTGAAGGCGCCAGAGGCATCATTGCCGGCGAGAAATACGTCGGCTACCTGACCGACCGCGACATCAAGGGCGACAAGAACGCTGCGGCCCGTTTTGCGCACGCTCAGATGGCGCTGGCCCCAATCATCCTGGACCTGAACAATCCCGGGCACCGCCTGCTGATCATCGACTGCCAGAATCCCCAGGTCGCGGCCGTGATCCTGGCCAAGATCAAGGCCCGACCGCTGCGCCAGAACGGGCCGGGACTCATCATCGCGGAAAGGATGGCGCCATGATCTACGTCCTGCCGCTTCTGATCTCGCTGACCCAAGGCTACTGCCTGCTCAGGCTCCTCACGGAAAAAGCACGGCCGCGTCTTTTGTGGATGCTCTTTACCGGCGGCATTCTCGGCCTGGGCCTGAGCGCCCAGCTGACCTTCACCAGCCTTCTTGTTTTTCAACAACTGAACGTGCCTTATGTGATCGGCTTAAACCTGCTCGCTGCGATCGCGCTAATGATCCTCGCCGCAAAGCGCGCCTCAACCGCAGACCCGCTTTTTCCCTGGAAACAAACTGACGCCAAGGAGCTCATTGCCCTTGCGGTCCTCGCGCTTTTGACAGTGCCGGTCGTTATCCACGCCACGCTCTATCCTTACGGCGGCTGGGACGCCTGGTCCTGCTGGAACCTGAAGGCGCAGATGATCTTTGTCGGCGGGGAATCCTGGAGCAACCTGTTCGACCCGGCGCTGTGGCGGTCGAACACGGCCTATCCTCTTTTGCTGCCGCTCATGAACGTCTGGATCTGGTGCTTCGGGACAACGCCGATGCCAGTGACGCCGCTCGTCCTTTCCTGCCTCATCACCTTCCTGGTCATGGGGCTGCTGTTCTTTTCGCTCAAGGAACTGACCGGCCGGAACCGCACGCTCCTCGCGCCAGCGTGGTTTTTGTCCGTCTTCTTTTTTGTCCAGCTCGCCTCAAGCCAGTACAGCGACCTTCTGGTCGGGACCTTTCTTCTTTTGGCGCTGGCCGCCTTTCTCCTTTACGACCGCCGACGGGAGACCGGTTTTCTCCAGATCGCGCTCATCGCGCTCGGCCTGATGAGCTTCACCAAAAGCGAAGGCCTGGTCCTCTCGGTGATCACGCTGGCCTGTCTCGCCGGGGCGCTGTTGATCCGCAAGGACGACCGCACGCTTCTGGGGCGCTCGCTCGTGCCGCTGGCGGTCACGCTTGGCCTGGCGTTTCTGGTCAGCATTGTCTTTCAGATCGTCTTTGGGACCAACAGCCACACCCTCATCAACGGATTCTCGTCGATCGAGAAACCGACCAGCCTCCTGCGGCTGCAGGTGATCTTTGTCTTTCTGGGAAAGGAACTGATCAGCCCCAAATGGAACGGGCTGTGGCTGCTGGCGGGCGCTGGACTTGTTTTCAGCGGAATGAAGGCGCTGCGGGCAAGGCTCTGGCTTATTCCAATGCTCCTGGTGACCTACCTGGCGGCCGTGGCCGGCGTCTACTGGATGAACACCTTCTTTGAGATCGTCTGGTGGCTGGGCACGACCCTCAACCGCATCCTCTTTGCCCTCACCCCGACGGTGATCTTCTGGCTGTTTCTGGCCGCGCTGTAAGAAATTCTCTCAGTCTTTCTTCAACTTGCGCCTTTGCTCTTCAGTCTCCGATAAATAATTCGTCCGGCTGACGATCTTGCGGCCGGTCTTTTTCTCCAGATCGCCGCGAGCCTTTCCAGCATACTCGCCGCCCTCCCGGGCCACCTCTTTATTCTCCTCAAATCCCTGCGAATCGCGTGATACAGCGATCTCGGTCGTTGCCGCTTCGCCAAGCATGCTGAAAAGAAGCTCCAGATCATTCATATGATCGCGTAAATTCTCGCGCTCAAGCCCTTTGAGTTCTTTATACTCCGTGGGCGTCAGACCAAAAGCCGCCTTCGATATCTCCGCGGTCAGGATCGCATATTCCCTGGCCTCACCTACGCCGCGCTGTTTCCACTCGTCCGTCAATTTCTCGCGAATGTCAATGCTGCGCATGCGCCGCTCGATCCAAGACTGAGAATATCCCTTGGCCCTGTAAAGTTCCCGGGTGCGCTTTGTCGCGCGCTCCGGATCCTCGATCTCCTGGACCCGTTCATAACCGACCTTGGCCAGCCAACGCTTGAACGGCTCAGCCTTGGGTGACGGAATAGACTGAATGATCCGAAACATTCCCTCGGTATTGGCACAATCGGTTTCACGCAACTTTCCATCTGGAGCAACCAGCTTCAACCCGTGACAATTTGTCACGACTTCACTTCCTTCCTCGTTGAGCCTTTGTTTCAATTTTCGCCAATACGCACCGGCATCAGGACTGTCCGTGAGGACAGCGCAGACATCTGCGACGGAAAACCACCACTCCCCTTGATGCTCGATCCTGCGAATAGATTTCCCCTGAAATACAGCGACATGTTTCTCCATTGTGATTATCCTTTCGGCAAAGATGTGTTTTCCCGGGAGCGTCCCTCAAAAAGGACAGTTCCGCGGGACCGCTTGGGGGGAAGCGAAGATAGTGTCAATATACCACACGGATGAGTGGATGTCAAAAAGAAAGGACCTCTAAGCGGAAAACTACTTCAAAGCGCTGGACGGCGCAGCATCCAGCGCAGCCATCGGACTTGCAAGGGGGGTGATGCGGAGGATGACCGGGACAACGCCGGCGAAATCACTGCGCTCGAAGCCGGCAAGCATGGCAGGATCGATTGGGTCCGGCACCTTCACGCCTTCCTGCGACATACCCAGATCCAGCTTTTTCGCGTTAAAATCAATACCGCCCTTCTGCGCCGGATCCCCCATTGCGCGTTCTAAGCCCGCCCGAACATGAGCCGGAAAGGACTGCTCTATTTCATCGAGAACAGCATCAGTCACATGTTCCAAATTGGCGTCTGTCAGATCCGCCAACTCAAAAGCCTTGGGGCCCACGCGCGCGCCCTCAAAGTCAGCGTCGCGCAAGATGGACCCTGTGAAACGGCTTTGGCTTAAATGTGCATTCCGGAACTTCGCGCCCGAAAGATCCATCCACTCAAAGGTGACATCATCGACATCGCGTCCCCACAAGTTGAACGGACCGCCGTTTTTGATCTCCTGAAGGAAAGAATATTTCGCAAACTCGACTTTCTTGAGGAACTTAAAGTCTATGATCTTGACATCAGTGATGTCGCCGTTTCTGTCCAGCCGGATCAAAATATTCCCTGGGAGCAAATTGCCCTGGTCAAACCATTCCCGGTCGCGGAAACGAAGCCCCTCATCCACAGCTGCCATGATCTTCCGGCGCCGCTCCCCGGTCAGCCATTCTTTATTTTGAGTCAAGATTTCCAGAAGAGTTCTATAATTAAATGGTCTAAGGTCCAGCTCATAATAATGGTCGTGATCATTGAAAGCCGTAAAGATCGGAACAATGGAGCGCCGGCCAAGGCCGGCCAACTCCACGATGACATTCAAATTATTTTTCTTAAACATTTCCTTTCTGATCACCTGCAGGCCGCTAACTGTGAACCGAAACACGTCCTGCCTCACCTCAAGTCTACCTGAATCGACACTGCCAACAAACTCAAATTGAGGCGATCTCGCTACGCCGCCATACGCCGTGCTCAAGGCCTCCCTTAAGACCTTGATATCAGCCCGGACTTTGGGGTCCTGCAAGGGATCTGCCGTCTGGGCCGAATCATCCCCCGTCGCCTGTTCGGCACTGCTATCCCCCTGAGTCATCCTGGAACTCAATGGAGAACGGCGCGTCACCTTAAGCTCCCGAAGAGCCCCTGGCATCCGAGAACCAAGATCATACTTCCGTCCGTCTTCAATGGAATAACCGAATTCCGCACCCAGCGTTTTCAGAATCTGGATCTGCCTTGCTGTGTCCGTGGCGTAAACCTGCATCAGGATCGTGGCCTTGTCATCCAGAGAATCCAAAAGTTTGCGTGTAAAATCCCTCCTCTGTTGGGATTCATCCCTGCCAATCACTTCATAGACCCGCAGAAGGAGGACATGGGAATACCGCCCAGATGAACCCGTGTTCTCAAACCAATTGTCCTCTATGCTGACACGGTCCCCGACAAGATCCTTTCCGAAATCCTCCTGTAACGCCCCCTTTAAGTCGGCAAAATTACTGGACCAGTAGTTTGACTGGGGGATCATCTCCGGCGGCGTCATGGGCCCTGCCCCTGGAACACGATCTTCCGAGAAAAAAGGTTGAACAACGTTGACTCTGGCCTTGCGGACCGCAAAAGCCACATCGAAAATGGCATGCAAACCGGCACCAACATGGAGGACGCGGGAGTGCTCATCAGCGCCGATTTGATCCACCACTCGACCGATGGCCCGGGCTTCTTCGCCATCCATTTCAACATCCCAAGATTCGAGACGCGTAAGCGCCTCCTCTGCCATAGGCGCATTCTCAGCCTCAGGGAGAAGGAGATTTTTTCCAACCATCACGGCCTCAGCCGCGGCCTTCAACAATTCCAAATTATCATAGTACTGCTTAACATAGCTGCGCCTTGTTACATCGGGCGTGTCCAACGCCTTTCTCCACGGCAAAGAGTGGGCTTCCAACGATCTGACCAAACGAATATAGTTGACGATCGACTCTTTCACCTTCTCTTTTCCCGGACGGGCAAAGGCCTCCTGAAGCGTCTGGGAGGTGATCTTGTCACGGTTGGTTTGGGGGTCAAAATCAAGCAGCATCTCAAGAAGGACATCGGTAAAAGACAAAAGATCTTTAGCATAGCGGGCAACTATCTCGGAAAGAACTTCATCGGGTTGTCCCTTCCACGCTTCAACCGCTTGAGATGCCACGTAACGATAGTAAGAACTTCCCGGGGCTGCATCCGAGGGTTCAAACAAAAGAACATCTCCCCGTCCCAGCCTTTCCAGCGCAAGCAGTATCCAATACATAGTGTTCACTTTCACCGCTCTTCTGTCGAGCTGGAATTCAATGTCCAAGGAAATAAAATAAGGCAAGAACGCCTGTACCCAATCTGTCTGCCCCTGCGTGGGACGAAGAAACAACTCTCGCATAGACTTCACATCGTAAAAGTCAAATCCGCTCTTTTGCCAAGGCAACCCTTGGATCCTGCCCAGCTCCTGAAGGACTTCCGCCGTTGACCAATTTCTTGTTTTTTCGTAAATGGACCAGAAAATTTCCTGTTTCCAAGGATGATCCAGCTGAAGAAAAGAAACGATTCCCCTAGAATAAAAGAAATCTCGGCGAGCCACGATGTTCTTGACCAGAGGACTGGCCAAAATCTGCCGGGCTTTCTCCTCCAGCTCCCTTTTTATGGCTTCCGGCGTCACGGCCACAGCCTTGTCTGACGTCCGCGTCTCCACCGCCGGGCTGGTTTTCCCCGCCTCGGCCCGGGCGAGATCGTCGATCGCGCGCAGGACGATATAGATCGAGCGAATATTATTGCGCAAACTCTGTTCATTCGGGAAAGCACTCCGATAGCCTCCGGCCCCTGGAAAACAATAATTAATATCCCGAACAACGAGCTGACTAAAGCCCTCACCCGGAACCGACTGGCGAAGCCATCTCTCAAAAGTCCAGTCACTATTCGAAGCCCCTTCCATCCCAAGTCCGTAATAATTATTCTCTTTGTTAGGCGGGGTCCGAATGACCTTAAGCGCCTCATCTGCCCGGAGCTTTTCGTCCATCCCGTCAACAGCTTCAAAGATCGACCTTGCCAGCGGATCAGACTCCCGCATGGCCAGGAACTTCTCGACCCATTGTCTGTCTGTCTCAAATTGGCCCCTCTGTCCCAGGGCCTGCTTCATAAGATCATTGTCCAGTAAATAGTCCGCCTGCGCCACATCTTCTCCCGGCACCTTAAAATCGCCACTCCCATTGAACCCCAAGCGACCGAGCGCCTGAACCACCGCAGCGGATCCGCCTTCGCCCCAACTGTAATTACTCTTCCTGAGCGTTTTTATCCGTGCGACAAGAGCCTGATACGGGCTTGTCCCTTCCTCATGGTCTCCTGGAGACTTGCTCCCGGAATCTTTTATGTAGCCTTTATCTTTGGCCCAGCGCAAAAGCATTAACGCCGCATTGACGCTATAAATCCCCAGAAGCAAAACGATATGTGTCAAAATGGACTTTTTGACCGCGTCCCCGATATCAGACTTGTAAGCAATGATAATAATTTTCTTTGCCAGGCCGACCGCATCCTCGTACTGCCCCTGTTTCAATGCGCTCCACAGCGACTGCATATTTTTTTTCATGCGAAACTCATCGAAAGAAATACTCCGCATGTCAAAAAAATCTAATTTTATCCTAATCGGACTTGGCATGTGGGATTCAGTCCACAAATCCCAAGATAGCGCAACACCGGAGAACAATAAAGTCGCAAGAAATACATAATTCTTAAACCCAAATTTTGTATTCCGCATCTTTTCTCGTCGATAACCTGAAAAAGATGGAAATGCAAAATTTGCCTCCGGCCACGCCGAAGGCGTGGGGTTAACCCCGACATTCGCAGTATGTTGCGAATGTCGGCCCTCCGGGCGGATTTTGCCTAATGCAAAATCCTGGTTGAAACTGCTCCGGCGCGAATCTTGCTTGCCGACCGCCTGCGCATCGTCATTGAGCGTGATAGAAAAGACCGTCTTCGCAGATGCCCCGGTGACCGTAACGCCGTCGAGCCCAATGCTCAAGGCTCTCTCCATTTCCCTAAACCGCGTCTCCAGCGCCTCACCGGCCAGACTTTTGCTCAGCGCCAGCCAATCCTTGATAAAGGCCTCGGCTCCGGCCATGTTCAAGCCAAAGCGATCACGTAGCGCGTCCTGTGTCAGACCATGCATCGACCACATCAGCGTGCCCGGAGGATGAGAGACCCGCCAGCCAGGGAGCCACTCCATGAACTCGCGCACGAGCATCATGGTCGGCAATGACGCGATCGCCAATCTTACCGATGCATCGATCCAGGAGACGATCACATCCGGCTGCCCTGCAGAAGCGACCAACAGACAATTCCCTTTCTTCTCAACCTCTCCCTCGATAATGGCCAGACCAGTGTCGGCCTGGAGTTTCTCACGAATCTTTTCCAGTTCAGGCGATTGCGGATGAGCCAATAAAACAAGATGTCTTTGCCCGTTCCCATCGAGGACAACCTCCCGGCGCGCCGTCTGTCTTCTTAACAAAACCAGCAGGTCCCAAATGTCTCTTTCCAGGAACGTGCCGTGCCCGATGACCACCTTCTGCTCGTATGCATTAGCCACAGGACGGGCATCCTGCAAAATTCCTGTCCCCGGAAGCGAAACCTCTGCTCCTGGCTGTGCAGACCGGGGAAAAATTTGTGCTGTGCCCCCCGTCCGAACAGACCTACCATCTCCAAAGTCAAATCTCTTCATAATCCGCGTGCGATCTCCTCCGGGTAGCCTCACCACTGAAGGATTTTCCGGAACTGCCGAATTCGTGGCAACAACAAGCGGATACCTCGCGGCAAAATGATAAGCTTCTTTCCATATCACATTACCGACCCTTGTCAGTACGCCTTTATCCGTCCAATCGATGGGGCGGACTCCCTGAAATTCCCTCAATGCCTCGGAAAACCCGTGCCACGTCTCCTCCTGCCGCAGAACGACCATTAAACCGGTAACTGCCTCTTTACTAAGATTGGTAACCGATACCAATGGCGTAAAACTTCCCTGAAAAGACCGTGCCAGAACGATCGCAGCCCCGGCCGGCCTCACGGTCACAGGATATAATTTGAACTGCTCCTCTTCAGATTCGACGCCCAGCAGCCATTGTGTGATATTGACCGGGTGCGCCCCCGGTATATTGGGGCCAACACCCTCTGGCTTACCAAAGATCATCTTGGGCGCATTAACCGATTCCTGAGACGCATCAGACGGTTGAACACGGACTGAGACCTCAGCCATGTCGCCCTCGGCGGCCGGGTTTTCGTCCCTTGCGGCTGGTCCGTGCTGGAGCAGTGTCGTCAGCCCTGCAAAATCGTTCCCGCCGGAGAAGTACTTTCGCGGCACCATTTCCGGCTGACCGCTGACGGCTGACGGCTGACTCTCCTCCTTGATGTAATTGAACACGCCTTTTTTATAGGCCTCCAGATACTGCTGGTAGATCTTCTCGTTGACCGCCGGATCGTCGGACTGAACGCCGGCCGTCTTGCCCTTGTTCGCGTAGACCCGGTTGAGAAAAGCGTCCTTCAGCACGATCTTGTACCATGTCGAGAGGATCATCGCGTAGAACATCTGGCGCAGCTGGGCGAAATTCTGGCCCTGGTTGACCTCGGTCTCGATGGCCGGCACAATGACTTCGCGGAGAATGGACTTGGCAAGTTCCTGAGAACCATTGTCATTCTGAGCCCCTTCTGGGTGAGGAATCTCTTCCTGCTGAGATCCCTCGCTTCGCTCGGGATAACTCCCTGGTGACTTTGTGACCTTGTGACTTTGTGACTTCTCCTGTGCTAGCGCCGGATTGACTGGATCCGGCACTCCGCCGCCAACTCGCTCCGCTCGCTGATTGGCGGCTACGTAATCACTTTCCAGCATCACCTTCAGATGCGCGCTGACAACATATCCGGCATTGTTCTTCTCAATGACCTTAGCCTTATCCGGAACAATCCACACCTTATTGAA
The DNA here is from genome assembly GCA_015233705.1 of Candidatus Omnitrophota bacterium. Next base: position 680 of record JADFXE010000009.1, on the reverse strand, counting down.
CGTGTCCACCGGTACATCGGTCGTGCCAAACTTTTCCTGGGCCTCGGCATAAACCTTGGTCCAAAATTGTTTTCCCAGGTCTTTTTCAGGATAAATGAGCGACGCGGTCAGCTGCTTGAGGATATAATCCTGGGCCAGCATGTCGCGGCCCAGTTCAGTCTGTCCCAAATCCTGGGGGATCATCCGGTCTTTTTCATAGGGCGACAGGTTGACCCACAGGTCCTGTTCTTTGACCGTGAGCGAAGCGAGGAAATACTTAACGAGCTTTTCGCAGGCGGCTTTGAAATCCGGGCTGTCAACCTTAAGGCCGGACTCGCCGGTATCCATGATGAAATCAAACAACAGCGGATTTTCGGGATGGACCTGGAGGCCCTTGATCATGACCGGCGCAAAGGCCGGCGTCACGCTCACCATCACGCCAGGCTGGGGCAAATTGAGGCCCTGCGCGCACACCTGTGGCGGCAACGCCAGCGTCAAAATGATCCAGCCGGCGACCAGGCGAAACACAAATGTCTTGAGGAAACCTCTTACCAACCCCACTGCGAGGCCTTTCTTTAGGCTCAAATGATTGAATATATGTGAAAGATAACATATATTAAAGGGGATGACAATTTAAGACACCGAAATGTCATTTGCGAATTAAAAGTAGACACTTTTTGCCGAATTTTTGATTTAAAAGT
>JADFXE010000078.1 GCA_015233705.1 Candidatus Omnitrophota bacterium | reverse complement strand
GATTTTTCTCCGATCGTGAAGCTGGCCAAAACATGCCCGCCTCCGAAGGAGATCGAGACGGGGACGATCACGGGCGGGTTCGCGCATGCGCAGGTGCTGGCATTGGCAGACAAAGTGGTCGCCGCGGTTAAGAGCGGGGCGATCAAGCGGTTCGTGGTCATGGCCGGCTGCGACGGCCGTAACAAGGACCGCCAGTATTTTACGGATGTTGCCGCTGGTTTACCCAAGGACGCCGTGATCTTGACGGCCGGCTGTGCCAAGTACCGTTACAACAAGCTTAACCTCGGCGATATCGGCGGCATTCCCCGCGTTCTGGATGCCGGGCAGTGCAATGATTCCTATTCGCTGGCGGTCGTGGCCCTGAAGTTGAAGGAAGTCTTCGGCCTGGATGATATCAACAAGCTTCCCATTTCGTACGATATCGCCTGGTATGAGCAGAAGGCGGTCGCGGTTCTTCTGGCGCTGCTTTTCCTCGGCGTCAAGCATATCCGTCTGGGGCCGACAATTCCGGCATTTCTTTCGCCGAACGTCGTCAAGGTTCTCGTCGATAAATTTGATATCAAGCCGACCGTCGAGGTTGCGGGCGATGTCGCGGCGATTATGGCCGGCGTTTAGGCGGAGCGTTTTCTAAGAAAAGGAGAAGGCAGGGTTTCTGACTGTTTTCTCCTTTTCTTTTTTCTTTCTTGTCACTCCTTTTCATCTGTGTTTTAATAGTTCGGGTTTTTCGACATCCATCAGGAAAGAGCTCAAGGAGTCGCATGATTGATAAACGTGAATTGCGCCGGATCGAAGTGGACCTGAAGGCAGAGTGCAAGTGCATCGAGCCGGTGGAGAAAAAGCTCAAGGTCCGCGTGGTGAACATCAATCAGAATGGCCTGTGCTGCGTTGTTCCCATGCAGCTCAAGTTTGGACAGACGGCCTCTTTGGATGTTGACCTTCAGACTCAGGGTCGGCTTTGTGCAGATGTTGCTGTTGTCTGGTCAGAGCATATCGGGAAGACCGAAGAGCATCACGTGGGTTTTAAGATCACCGAGATCGCGCCGGAACAAGAGGCCAAATTTTTTCATTTCTATAATTGTCAGTTGATGCGTCAGAGGTTCGGGGTTTAGGGAGTCGACATGGAACAGGGTCCGTTCACAACCGGTGAGATTGCGCAGCTTTGTCATGTGACAGACCGCGCAGTCCTCAAGTGGATTGAGGAAGGCAAGCTCAAGGCCTACCGGACTCCCGGCAACCATAGCCGTGTGAACGAGGAAGATTTCTTAGCATTTCTTAAAGAGTATGGCATGCCTATTCCCGCTCAATTCCAGAAGGTAACTGGTCCCAAAAAGATCCTGGTTGTTGACGATGACAAGGAAATGGTCAGCGCCATCCAGCGGGTCCTTCTTAATGAGGAGAAATATGATATCGCCTTAGCCTACGATGGATTCGAGGCAGGGCAGAAGTTCGCCGAGTTCAAGCCGGACCTTATTCTTCTGGATATTCGGATGCCGGGGCTGGATGGGTTCGAGGTCTGCTCGCGTCTGCGCCAGGATCCCCAGGGTCAGGGGGTCAAGATCGTGATCATTTCCGGAGTTCTCGATATGGACGCTGTTGAGAAGATCATGAAGATCGGGGCGAACGATTATCTTACCAAACCTTTCCGCAATGAGTTCCTCATCCGGATGGTCGAGCGTATCCTCGCGGCCTGATTGCCGAATAGATTTATCTGTTTCTGATATTTTCTGTGACAGAATCCTGGACGCTGTCATCCAGCATTTTGAAGTGGGCGTTCACACATCTGAGGAGGTAGGGGCCGGCAAGGATGATCGCGGTTATGATGACGAATACGACAGCAGTGTATTCCAGCAATGATTGGCCGGTTTTCTTGCGGGGCATGGTCTTTATTCCTCCATTCTTCACAATAGAAGTATAAATTATAAAAGCCTTCTTGGCAAAAGAGAATTTTTGTTATAATAACGCCATTCTGCGGGGTATGGGATGCTTAATTTGCCGATCAGCGATATCATGAACGATCATCCGCTTAAGGTCAAGGCGAATGTGTCTATTAGGGACGTGGCGCATCTGCTCCTGCGTTACCGGATCAACGGCATTTTAGTGGTCAGGCCAGAGGATCCGGATTGTCTTTTGGGGGTTTTTACGGTCCGCGAACTGCTTGGCATCATGGGAGAGGTTCTGTCCCAGGGGCATCACAAGATGCAGGCGCTGCGTGAGATGGGAGAGCGGCCATTGACGGATTTCCTTGGCCGGGAAGAGGTTTTCTTCCTGCAGGCCAAGGATACCACAGCCAGGGCTGTGGCTCTGATGCATAAGAAAGATGCCATTACCATCCCGGTTTTTGACGGGGATAAGCTGGTCGGGGTTGTTGGCCGGCACGACATCATCAATATCGTCTTTGCCTAATGCAAAATAAGGACTGCCCTTGGGCAGCCCCTCTGTATGGATCAAAAGCCAATCTATATTCTCGGTATTTCCGCTTATTATCACGACAGTGCTGCTGCGCTCTTGAGGGATGGCGAGATCATGGCCGCGGCCCAGGAGGAACGTTTCACCCGCCAGAAGCATGACGCCGGGTTTCCTAAGAACGCAATCCAGTGTTGCCTGAAAGAGGCCGGGATCACGATCAAGGATGTGTCCCATGTCGCGTTCTATGAAAAGCCTTTCGTCAAACTCGAACGCCTTCTGTTGACCTACTTGAATTATGCGCCGTTTGGTCTTTTATCCTTCCTCAAGGCCATGCCAGCGTGGCTCAAGGAAAAGATCTTTTTGAAAGACGCGATCATTGCCGAGCTGGGCGGGGATTGGGATGGAGAATTGCTTTTTCCCGAGCATCACGAGTCACATGCGGCCTCGGCCTTTTTTCCTTCGCCTTTTCAGGAGGCCGCGATTCTGACCATGGATGGCGTGGGTGAGTGGACCACGACAAGTTTCGGTGTCGGCGAAGGCAATCGGATCCGGCTGGACAGCGAGATCCGTTTCCCGCATTCGCTGGGGCTTTTGTATTCGGCGTTCACCTATTACTGCGGTTTTCGGGTCAATTCCGGCGAATATAAACTGATGGGATTGGCGCCGTACGGCGAGGCCAAATACGCTGACCTGATCCGTCGGGAACTGGTGGACATCAAGTCCGACGGGTCTTTCCGGCTGAACATGGATTATTTCAACTACTGCGCCGGGCTGACTATGACCAACGGCAAGTTTCATCAGCTGTTTGGCCGTGCTCCGCGCAAGCCCGAGACGCCGGTCACGCAGCTGGACATGGATATCGCCAAGTCCATCCAGGAGGTGACTGAGGAGATCATGGTCAAGACCGCGCGCCACGTGCGTCAGGTGACGGGCAAGAAATATCTGTGCCTGGCCGGCGGCGTTGCGCTCAATTGTGTCGGCAACGGCAAGATCGCCCGGGAGAATATCTTTGACAAGATCTGGATCCAGCCGGCGGCAGGGGATGCAGGCGGTGCTCTTGGCGCGGCGCTGGCGATTTGGTATCAGTATCTGGACAAGCCGCGTCAGGCGAATAATGTCCATGATTTTCAGAAAGGTTCTTATCTGGGGCCTGGTTATTCCAGCGCCGAGGTTGAAGCGTTCCTGAAGGCCAAGGGCGTGCCGTTCGAGAAGTGCGACGGCGGGCGCATTCATGAACGCGTGGCAGACCTGATCGCCGGCGAGAAGGTCATTGGTTATGTTCAGGGTCGGATGGAGTTTGGTCCGCGGGCGTTAGGTGCGCGCAGCATCATTGGAGACGCCCGCTCGACCAAGATGCAGGAAGAGATGAATGTCAGGATCAAGTTCCGCGAATCCTTTCGGCCGTTCGCGCCGAGCATGCTCGAGGAGAAGGCCAAAGATTATGTGGATCTGCCTTACGAAAGCCCCTACATGCTCATGGTCGGCCCGGTCAAAGAGACGCAGATCGACCCGGCTTCACGGACGACCAAGCTGACCGGCCTGGCCCGGCTGAAGGCGAAGCGTTCGACCGTACCGGCGATTACGCACGTGGATTATTCGGCGCGTGTCCAGACCGTGAGCCGCGAGCGGAATGGTTTTTACCATCAGACCATCGAGGCGTTCCACCGGAAGACCGGATGCCCAGTCGTGATTAACACGTCGTTTAATATCCGCGGCGAGCCGATCGTCTGTTCGCTCGAGGATTCTTACCGGTGTTTTATGTGCACGAACATGGATTACCTGGTGCTCGGCGATTTCATTCTCGACAAACAGAAACAGCCGGACCGCGACAAGTATAAGAAGGACCAGATCTCGCAGACGCTGGATTGACCATGACAAAAGAAAAGAAAGACCTGCTGTTCTTTGGCTACGGACTGGGCGTAATCGCCGCTGTCTTTGCCTTGCTGGGCACGCGCCGACACGGATTCGGCCTGCCGCAGAAAGTCGAGCTGGCGTGCGCGGTTCTTTTTGTACTGGTCACAGCGATCCGCTGGGAGGCGCTCAAGCCTGGCTACAAAGGCTGGATGAAGGTCGCGCATCTGATCGGCGGTGTCATTTCAACCTTGATCCTGGGTGTTGTTTTTTTCCTGGTCTTTACGCCGGTCGGCTTGCTGTTTCGGATCATTGGCAAGGATCATCTGGAACGGAAGATCGACAAGGCGGCCAGCAGTTACTGGCACCGGCGTTCCCGGAAGGAATCGCCACGGGAAAAATATCTTAATCAGTTTTAAACGGAAAGGAAGCCGTTATGGCCAAAGCATCCATCCTCAAGGAGCTCTGGGATTTTTTGAAGACCCGCAAACGTTTCTGGCTGGCGCCGATCATTATCATTCTGGTTCTGCTCAGCCTGTTGATCATTTTTGCCCAGACGTCTTCGGTCGCTCCATTTATTTACACTTTGTTTTGATAGGTATTAGGCGTTTATGTTCAGGCATCGTTGGCTCCATATTTTTTTGGTCGTCGCCATCCTTTTTGGCGGACTGTGCGTGGTCGCGGCTGATATCGAGGATCAGAAGGGTAGCTCCGTCTGTCAGTTAAAGGCGGTTGTTCCTGCCTCGATCGAGCGGACCATTGTCCATGAAACGATCGTTCAGGTTGTGGAGTGGCGGCCGGTCGAGGATGTGATCGTTCGGCCGGTCGTATGTCTTCCAAGTAAACAGGGCCGCCCGCCGCCTGGGCTGGGGACATATTCATAGACCTGGTTCTTAAAAATCTTAATTCTAATAATTGATGTTGAAAGGATTCTCAAATGAAAAAGATCATGTTTGCTCTGGTGCTTGTTGTTATGTTCGTTTCCGCGGGTTTTGCGCAGCCTGTTCCGGTGACCAATTCGACCGTTCCTGCGACGCAGGATCAGCCGTCAGCTGAGGTCAAGCCTGCCAAGAAGGCGCCCAAGCATCACAAGACCGGCGAGAAAAAACACAAGAAGGTGAAGAAGGTGGCCAAGAAGGACGAGAAGGCGGATGAGAAGGCGGCTGATAAAACCGCTGATAAGGCCGCTGACAAGAAAGCTGCCGAGCCGGCAAAGTAATTACGGCTCAGGGAAAGTAAGGGACAGGGCAGGTGACTTGAAGAAGTTGCCTGCCCTTTCTTCTTTTTTAGGCAAGTTGATTGCATGGTGCGAAGACGTGAAGACGTGAAAAGTGGCAGAGCGGGTTATAAATAGTTTATACTTTATACAAGTAAGGAGCAATTGGGGAGCGGTGCGAATGGGCTATTTTGAGCGGAAAACAATATTGCGCAGGATGTGCGCGTTGGTGGTGCTGGTGACTTTTCTTGTTACCGCCAGCGGAATGCCTCCGTATGCCTCGGCCCAGGAGGCGGCCCTGCTTCCGGCGCCGGGTTCCCGCGTGGAACTCAGCCCGGCGTTTGTCCCGCCGCTTTTGAAGGGCATCAAGGTTTACAGCGATAATCCATTTCATTTTGACTTCATTTTGGATAAGGGAGATGCAAAAGGTCAACAGGACAACAGGTCAACACGTCAAC
>JADFXE010000077.1 GCA_015233705.1 Candidatus Omnitrophota bacterium | reverse complement strand
TTCTGAAGATCGTAATCGCCAGCATCGAAGAAATAATGGACAACCCGAATATCTTGGCCATGTAAGAATGCCAGCTGCTGATATGCCCGAACTTTATCAGGCAAACGCCCCAGGCCAGCAATTGACCCAGGACCAGCATTTTCAGTCTGGAATAATACGGCTGAATGCAGTCGAAATAAAACTTCTTGAGATAAAGCAGCGCCGCAGTATAAAGGCAGAAATCCGCCACCCCGTCAAGGATCGCGGTCAGGACCGACCCGGAATGGTAATGCCGTGCCACAATCCCGTCGAGCACATCAGTGGCAAATCCGAATAGAAAGATGAATATGAAATAAGAAGAAGCTTTTTCTTTTTTGAAAAGGAGCGCGATGATCCCGGCGACGATGATCCGGCAAATAACAAAATGGATGGGATAAATAGGAAGGTCAAACAACCCGCCACCTGTTTGTTCACAACTCACCGACCCTTGCGGGCGGCAAAGGTGAAATGGAAGAAGTATTTCTTCAGCGACTCATCCGTCAACCCGGCCTCGTTGGTCCCCGCGAAATAATCCGCCACTGCCTCACGCAGTCGCGCGACTTCCTTGAGCCGGGCAAAGCCTTTCACGGAGTCCAAAGTCAAATCCAGCAATTCCAGAGAACGATCAAAGGCCTTCCGGGAGTAGTCAGAATTCTGCTTTGCCTTCCAGTTAATGGCGCGCTCGACCTCGCTGCCAATGTTCGCCATCTGCTCAACAAAGGGCAACGCAGCCCAACGCCCGGCAGCAAGTTCCTTGTGCTGGAGATTCACCGCCTGACCCTCCTGGCAACAATCTCAATGATCTTTTTGCGCAAACCCCCATCCTCCACTCCCCGGCTTCTGTTGCCCTGGGAAGGACGCATGTTGATCATGGAATCAAACTCGACGAAATCATCCCCCAACATCTCCGGATACAAGTTGATGCCCCAAAGGTCCTTCTGTCGGGAGCCGTCTTCCAAAAGCATGGCTTCCAAATCCGAATGAAGTTCTGCCTCAACCGCCAAGAGTTCTCTGTCCACATCCACCACAGCCTTGACCATATTGCCGAAAGTGCGACCAGCCATTTCCTGCAATTCTGCAGTTTCCAATGTCTCTGTTATAGTTTTCATGGAGAGATTACCCTTCCCGAAGAGAAATTCCTGAAGAATCCCTGTTAACCCGCAAACGCGTTCTCCACGACCTCGCAGAGCGCATGGAACAGGGCAATGTGGGATTCCTGGATCCGGGCCGTGACCTTGGAGGGAACAATGACCGCGATGTCAGCAGCCTGGGCCATTGGCCCGCCGTCGCCGCCGGTAAAGGCGACCGTGGTCAGGCCCTGCGCCTTGGCCTTCTCGATCGCCTTCAGGACATTGGCTGACTTGCCGCTGGTCGAAATGCCGATGAGGATGTCCCCCTTCTGCCCGAGGGCTTCCACCTGACGGGCAAAGACAAGGTCATAACTGTAATCATTGGCCAGGGAAGTAAGGATGGATGTGTCGGTGGTGAGCGCAATGGCCGCCAGGGCCCGGCGCTCTTTCTGGAAACGGCCGATGAACTCGGCCGCGATATGCTGACTGTCCGCAGCAGATCCGCCGTTGCCGCACAACAGAACCTTGCCGCCATTCCGGTAACAGGCAATGACAACACTCGCCGCCTTAACGACGGCATCAAGGTTCTTGTCCAAAGCCGCCCGTTTGACGTTAATGGACTCGGCAATGATCGCGTGGATGCGGTCTTTCATATTATTCCTGGTCTGCCGTAAAGACCTTGGCGATCTGAAAAAGGTCCTGCTCGACCTTCTTGCGCTGCTTCACGGCCTCTTCAAGATCACAATACTTGATGCGGTTATTCTGGTAACTAACCATCTTGCCAAACTTGCCGTCACGAACCAGCTCGACCGCCTTGACGCCGAACCGGGTACCCAGAATGCGGTCGAACGCCGTCGGTGCCCCGCCGCGCTGAATATATCCCAGGACGCTCACGCGCGTCTCGTAACCGGTCTCATCCTCAATGGCCTTGGCCAGCCGCTCGCTGATACTGCCAAAGCGGCGCTTCTCGCGGCTCTCCTGATAGATCCCGGGCATATCGACCTGGGCGCCTTCCGAGATCACGACGATACTGAAAGATTTTCCCCGGCGGTGACGGGCCTTGAGGGCTTCGCACACTTTATGCAAATCCGCCTTAAATTCAGGAATGATGATAATATCCGCGCCGCCCGCGAGCCCTGACTCTGCCGCGATCCAGCCGGGGCAGGGAATAAAATTATTGTTGGGATCCTCAGCGTTGATGCGGCACTCGATGGCATGGCCAGAAAGCTTCACGTCTTCCTGTTTGATCTTCAATTTCTCGCCCTGCGCGGCCCTGATCTGTTCCTTGATAAGATCAAGACCCGAGACCAGCTCGGTCACCGGATGCTCGACCTGAATACGAGTGTTCATCTCCATGAAAAAGAACTCACCGCTCTTGTCGAGCAGGAACTCAACCGTGCCGACGCCGCGGTAGTTAGCCGCCTTGGCGCACTTGACCGCAGCCTCACCCATCTTCTTGCGCAACTTCTCGTTCAAAGCCGGCGAAGGAGATTCTTCAATCAACTTCTGATGACGGCGCTGGATCGAGCAATCGCGCTCGCCAAGATGAATAATATTGCCATGATAATCAGCCAGGATCTGGAACTCCACATGGCGCGGGTCAGTAATATATTTCTCGATGTAAACATCCGGATTCTTGAAGTTCGCCTCCGCCTCGCTCTGAGCGAGCTTGAGGGAACTTAACAGCGTCACGTCATTGTGGCAGACGCGCATGCCCTTGCCGCCGCCACCGGCGGTCGCCTTGATGATGACCGGATACTTGATCTGCTTGGCGATCGCCAAGGCCTCTTCCGGTGACCTGATAACGCCCTTACCTCCCGGTGTCAAAGGAACGCCGGCCTTGCGCGCCGTGTCCTTGGCCGTGATCTTGTCGCCCATCAGGCGAATGGTCTGCGGCGTGGGGCCGATAAAATGGATCTTGCACGATTCGCAGATCTCGGCGAAATGCGCATTCTCGGACAGAAAACCATATCCCGGATGGATGGCCTCGACGTCCGTGATCTCGGCCGCGGAGATGATGGCCGGGATGTTCAGATAACTCTCAGCGCTGGTGACCGCCTCATCCGCAGAACGGACGTGCAGGCTGTCGCGGTCAGCTTCAGAATAGACAGCCACGGTCAGGATGCCGAGCTCTTTGCAGGCGCGGATGATCCTTAAAGCGATCTCACCGCGGTTGGCGATCAGGATCTTTGAGAACATAGGTATCTGCCTTCGCTCTTCGGAAGTTATTATTTCAACGGATCGACGCGGAACAGCGGCTGGCCGAACTCGACCGGCTCCGCGTTATCAACGCAGATCTCGACAATCTTGCCCCGAACCTCGCTCTTGATCTCGTTCATGAGCTTCATCGCCTCAACGATACAGACGACCTGGCCCACCTCAACGGTCTGGCCGATCTCGATGAACGGCGCGGCCTCAGGCGACGGCGCGCGGTAGAATGTGCCCACCATGGGCGACTTGACATCTTTAAGGTTCCCCTTGTCCTCGGCAACCGGGGCTGCCGCGGGCGCGGCGGCCGGCGCAGCGCCTCTGAGCGCGACGGCCGGGATGGTCGGCAACGCGTAGGAGACCGGCTGGACGCTCACGGTGTTATCCGCAGCCTTCTTGAGCCTGATCTTCATGCCATCGCGCTCGACCTCAAGCTCGGTCAGGCCGTTCTCGTTCATGAGCTCGACCATTTCCTTGAGTTCTTTCAGGTTCATTGTTTCACCCTTTCGACGTACTGACCATTTCTGGTATCGATCTTCACCGTTTCACCGACTTCAATAAAAAGCGGGATCATGACGCTCGCACCGGATTCGATCTTGGCCGGCTTGCTGTCGGTCTTGGAGGAATCCCCCTTGACGCCGGGAGCGGCCTCCACGATCTTGGCGATGATGAAATTAGGCAGCTCGACCTTGAGGACCTTGTCCTCAAAGACGTAGCCCGTGACTTCCTGATTATCCATGAGGTACTCGACCTTATCCCCCAGGAATTCCCGGGAAATGGCCACCTCTTCGTAGGTCTCCTGGCACATAAAATGATATGTATCCCCACTCGTGTAGGAAAATTGCATGCGGCGCTCCTCCAGAGGAACATCTTCCAGAGTTTCAGCCGAGCGGTAAGTCCGCTCAATAACGTTGGATGACTTAAGATTCCTCAACTTAATGCGAACAAACGCGCTGCCCTTGGGGGGCTTCACATGATTGAAATCCACGATGGTCCAAATGTCTCCATCGACCATAAGGGCCATGCCCTTTGCTACTTCATTAATTGTGATCACTTAATACCTCACACCCTGTTTTGGTTACTAACACCATTTCTTCCTGCCGGACACCATATTTCCCGGGAAAGTAAACCCCTGGCTCTATGGTAACGACCATGTTTTCCTGGAGTATCGCTCCACTTTTCTCTGAAAGCCTAGGCCCTTCATGGACATCCATCCCTACTCCATGACCCAAAGAATGGCCAAAATGCCTGGCTAAACCATGCTTTTCAAGGAAACTGCGGGAAGCCGCATCAACCGCCTTGGCTGCTACACCAGGGCGGATGACTTTGACTGCCTCACGCTGAGACGCCTTGATCAGAGAAAGAACTTTCCCCAAAGAGGTCGGCATTCTACCCAAAAAGAACATACGTGTCAAGTCGGAGTTATAACCATTTAACCTGATTCCCAGGTCAATCAGAAGTGGCTCTCCCTGACGGAGTTTTCGCTCTGTGACTTGGGCATGCGGCAGGGCTGAATTGGGGCCTGAGGCGATGATCGGCGAAAAGGCAAAGCCAACCCCCTGGCTGCGGATAAAGTCTTCCAGCTTATAGAGAAGCACCTTTTCCGTGACACCGGGCTTGATAAACCGCTGGATATAACGGAATCCGGCCAGATTGATCTTAATGGCCTTACGAATAAGCGCGATCTCATCAGGAGACTTGACCGAGCGGAGGGCCTCGATCACGTTATCCGCTGGCTTAAAACCAAGCGACCGTCCAGCCAAAGTCTTCAGCCGCCTGAACTGCTGAAGCGTCACATGCCACTCATCTAGGCCCAAATGGCGAACCTTCTCCTTCTTGGCCAGATCAATGACCGCCTCCAAAAGCGTTCCTTTGGCCTGAACGACCTCGATTCTTTCCGGCAAGCCCTTTCTGGCCTCCAGGGTATACCGGAAATCAGTGACGTAAAATGCCTTCCTCTGCGTAACGAGAAGCCAGGAATCGGCTGCGGGAAATCCGATCAGATAACGGATATTAATGTCATCCGTGACCAGAAGGGCATTGATCTTAAGTTGGGGAAATGACGCTCTAAGACGGGAAATACGGGTCAGCATTACGCTCGATCCTAAAATGTCAGCGGTCAGAAAGATTACTTGCTTAAATCGATTGCAGCCATAAGCCCCAGGATATAACTCTGGACGCCGAAGCCGCTCACCTGCCCCACCGCCGCTGGCGCGACCATGGACTGATGCCGAAATTCTTCACGCTTGTAGATGTTCGACAAATGGACCTCGACTGTCGGGACAGCGACCGCAGCTACGGCATCACGGATAGCCACGCTTGTGTGGGTGTAGGCCGCCGGATTGATAACGATCGCGCTGAACCCGTCCTTCGCCGACTTACCGATGGCATCCACAATATCGCCCTCGTGATTGGACTGCAGGAAAGCCAGCTCAACGCCATTCTCCTTGGCCAGCTTGGACAGCTTCTGGTTGATCTCATCCAGCGTTGTCGCGCCGTAGATCGACGTCTCCCGCTGGCCGAGCAGGTTAAGGTTGGGGCCGTGGATAACTAATATCTTCTTCATAGGTCACCTCAAATGTCAGCTATCAGCTGTCAGCTGTCAGCCGACCTTCTGCTGACTGCTGTCCGCTGAC
>JADFXE010000008.1 GCA_015233705.1 Candidatus Omnitrophota bacterium | reverse complement strand
GCAGCTGCGGCCGTTTCTGTGAGATATGGAACCTGGTCTTTACCCAATATAACCGCAAGGACGGCGGTGTGCTTGAGCCTTTACCGGCCAAGAATATCGATACCGGAATGGGCCTGGAGCGTTTGACCGCGGTCATGCAGGGCAAACGCAACAACTTTGAGTCTGATCTTTTTCAGCCGATCATCGCTGCGATCGAGAAGGCTGTTGCGGCTGAGGGGGCGACACTCACGCTTCGCGAGAAGCGTGTGATCGCGGATCATGTCCGGGCCGTTACGTTCGGTCTTTCCGACGGAGTTGAGCCGTCGAACGAGGGGCGCGGTTATGTCATGCGCCGGCTGATCGTTGATGTGACCAATATTCTTCTTCAGGCCGGTGTCAAAAAGCCTTTGGCGCATACTTTTGTTGCCGCGGTCGTTGCTGCCATGAAAGGGCCGTATCCAGAGCTGGTCGGTAAGGAAAAGGATGTCACTGCAAGCGTCAGGCGCATTGAAGAGGCGGTCATCAAGGTCAATGCCGAGAAGGTGCCTGAGTTCGTGGCCGAGTTGGGGCAGATCAAGGCTGATGCCGCCGTGATCGGCGAGACGATGTTCCGCTATCGCGATACCTATGGTCTGCCGCTGGTGCTTATTCAGGCAAAGATCAAAGACCGGTTTGGTGATGAGCTTTTGAAGGCAGCTGATGCTGTCTGTGAGAAATTGATGGAAGCGCAGAAGGAGCGTTCGCGCGCGGCAAGCAAGATGCAGGGCGATGTTTTCCTCGCCGGTGATGTGGATGTTAAGGATCTGCCCAAGACGGTCTTCCTAGGATACGACGCGCCTTCGGCAGATGCCACGGTGATCGCGATCTTTGTGGAAGGGAAGAAGGTCGCGGAGGCCGCGGATGGCTCGACTGCGACAGTTGTTTTGGACAAGACGCCGTTTTATCCTGAACAGGGTGGGCAGGTCGCGGACATTGGGATTATTTCCGGCAAGGCCGGATCGCTGACAGTCAAAGATACGCAAAAGACCAGTGACGTGATCGTGCACAAGGGGCAGGTCAAGGGTATGATCAGGGCTGGTGAGGTTATCAAGGCCTCGATCGACGGCGAGCGCCGCATGGCCATCGCGCGCAATCATACGGCAACGCATCTTTTGCAGGCAGCCTTGCGCCAGGTGCTGGGCGAGCATGTGAAACAGCAGGGATCCTCGGTTGATCAGGATCGTCTGCGTTTTGATTTTACCAGTCCCAAGGCGGTCACGCGCGAGGAGCTTGAGAAGATCGAGGATGCGGTCAATGCCTTCATCCGCCGTTGTGATGTGGTTGTCAAGAGAGCTATGTCGGTTGAAGAGGCAAAGAAGACCGGTGCTTTGGCATTTTTTGCCGAGAAATATGGCGAAACGGTTTTGGTTGTTTCGGTCAGTGAATATTCCAGTGAATTCTGCGGCGGGACGCATTTGGATGCGACGGGACAGATCGGGCTTTTCAAGATCGTTTCTGAATCAGCGGTGGCGCAGGGTATCCGGCGTATCGAGGCGGTCACGGGAACCGGGGCCTTGGCGTATGTGCGTGGCCGTGAGCATCAGTTGGAGAAGGCGGCCGCGGTGCTCAAGTCGCCTCTGGATGAGGTGGTCGTCAGGGTCGAACAGCAGGTCAAAAAGGTCAAGGATTTGCAAAAGACCGTCGGAGATCTGAATTTTGAAGTGATCAAGAGCTCGATCGCCGAGGTCATTGCCCGAGCCGAGAAGGTCGGCGAGGTCTCTTTTGTCGCTCAGGCATTTAAAGATGCTGACATGGAAACGCTGCGGCGCGTGTCTGATCTTGTTAAACAGAAATGTCCGACGGTCGTGACCTTGCTTATCGCGACGGCCGCCGAGGATGGCGCGGTTATTGTGGCAGTTTCTGATGATCTGGTGAAAAAAGGATTGAACGCGGGGGATGTCATCAAGAAGGTCGCTCCCTTGTTCGGCGGATCAGGGGGCGGCCGGCCCAACATGGCCCAGGCCGGCTGCAAGGATCCCCAGAAATTATTGTCGGTCTTCGAGGAAGTCAAGCGGTCTGTTAAGGAGAGATTGGTGCTATGAAACTGGTCAAGCTCAACAGCAAGAACATGGAGCAGCTTTACGAACGCAATCTGTATTACCGCCGCAAGAGCACGATCGAAAAAGTGCAGCGCATGATCGAGGATGTCCGGATGAACGGCGATGCCGCGGTGCTTAAGTACACCAGGCGTTTTGACAAGGTCAAGCTTCAGGCCAAGGATCTCAGGGTCTCGGAGTGTGAGATCAGCAGTGCCTTTCAGAATATCTCGCCGGATTTCATTGATACGCTCAAGTTCATTATCAATAATGTTTCCGCATTTTACAAGAAACAGATCAAGCGCCCGGTCAGTATCAAGAGCGCGGACGGGATCATGCTTAAGGAAGAGTATAAGTCACTTGATACCGTCGGGTTTTATATCCCGGCTGGCACGGCGCCATTGGTTTCTTCAGTCTACATGACCGTGATCCCGGCGAGAATCGCTGGTGTCCGGCGCATCGTGATCGTGACACCGCCGGGTAAGGACGGTCGGGTGAATCCTTACATCCTGGCCGTGGCGAATCTTCTTAATGTGGATGAAGTTTACAAGGTCGGCGGGGCGCAGGCGGTCGCGGCCTTGGCCTTCGGGACCAAGTCTATCCCCAGGGTGGACAAGATCGTTGGTCCGGGCAATGCCTACGTGACCGAGGCCAAGCGTCAGCTGTTCGGATATGTGGACATTGACATGCTTGCCGGTCCGACGGAGCTGGTCGTTATTGCCAACCGGCTCAGCAATCCGGACTATGTGGTTGCGGATTTTGAGTCGCAGATCGAGCATGCGGGCGGTCTGTCGATCCTGATATCGACGTCAAAGCAGCTGATCCGTCAGGTCAAGAATCGTGTCCAGGGCGGGATCGTCATTTATGCCAAGAACATCCAGGAGGCCTGCGAGATCGCCAACCGGATCGCGCCGGAGCATCTGCAGATCCTGACGAACAATCCCAAGAGCATTGCCAAACTGATCAAGAATGCGGGCGCGATCTTTCTGGGGCCCTATAGTCCGACTCCGCTGGGTGATTATATTGCGGGACCGAGCCATGTGTTGCCGACGTTGGGCACCGCGAAGTTCTCCTCGGGGTTGTGCTTGAATGATTTTCTGAAGACGAGCCATATCATTTCGTATTCAAGGAAGGCTTTGGAGAAGGTGCGCGAACCTTTGGAAAAGGTGGCTTTGATCGAAGGCCTGGTCAAGCATGCGGAATCGGTGAATGTGAGGTTTAAATAATAAAAGTCAACAGTCAGCTGTCAGCAGTCAACAGAGGGAAGGGAATAAGCGGCGAGAAGAAAGAGAAGGAAAAGGTTCAGAGTGTTTTTTTTCAGGATATTTCTTTCATGCGCTTATTGGCGTCTTCTGCTGGCCGCTGACTGTTGACCGCTGACTTGTTAAGGGAGGCCCTTATGAGCGAACGAGTTGCTGTAGTTGAGCGTAAGAGTAAAGAGACCCACATCAAGGCCAAGCTGAATATCGACGGCCGAGGGGACCGCTGTGAGATCGAGACCGGGATCCCGTTTCTGGATCACATGGTCGAGCTCTTCGCGTTCCACGGACTTTTTGATCTGGAGCTTAAGGTCGTCAAGTCAGACACTGAGATCGACATTCATCACACCAATGAGGATATCGGGATCGTGTTGGGCAAGGCCTTTAAGCAGGCGCTAGGTGATAAGGCCGGCATCCGCCGCTTCGGCTTTGCGGGAGCGCCGATGGAGGCCACGGTCGCGTGCTGTATCATCGATGTGAGCGGACGTGGGTATTTCAAACTCAACGTGGAGAACGATATGGTTGTCCAGCGCAAGGACAAGGAGGAGTATTCCTTGAGTTATCTGGAGCATTTCCTGGAGTCTTTCGCTCACACTTTGGATGCGACGCTGAGCATTACCATCCAGAACGTCTCGGATGATATTCATACCAATGTGGAGGCCGTCTTTAAGGCCCTGGGGCTTGCGCTGGATCAGGCGACACAGGTTGACCCGCGGCGGGAAGGCATTGTGCCGAGCACAAAGGGGATTATTGACTAAAAGTCACAATGTCACAAAGTCACAAAGTCAAAAGAGAAGGCCAATAAGCGTAAAGTAAAAAATACTGAAGGTTTTCTTGTATTATTTTTTGTTCTGTATGTTTATTGGCTAAAATCTTTGTGACCTTGTGACCTTGTGACCTTGTGACCTTGTGACTTATGATAGCCATCATCGACTACGGCATGGGTAATTTGCGCAGCGTCCAGAAAGCTATAGAGGCTTCCGGCGGGCGTGATGTCCGTGTCACATCAGATAAGAAGTTGATCGAAGGCGCGGCCAAGATTGTCCTGCCTGGCGTCGGCGCCATCAAGCCTGCCATGGACCGGTTGAGCGAGCTTGCGTTGGTGTCTGTCATCAGGGACCAGAGCGCTTCAGGCAAGCCATTTCTGGGGATTTGCCTGGGCTATCAGCTTCTTTTTGAGTCGAGCAGCGAAGGTGGCAATGTGAAAGGCCTTGGGATTCTGCCGGGTACGGTCGAGAAATTCCCCAATACGGTCAAGGTCCCGCAGATGGGTTGGAATGAGCTCTTGGTTCAGGAGAACGGCCGGGCAATGTTCAAGGGCGTGGCTGACCGCTCGTTTGTTTACTTCTGTCATTCTTATTATGTAAAGCCCAGGGACATGGCAACTGCAGCGTCCATCACGGATTACGGCGTCAAATACGCCTCAGCTATTGCGACGAAGAATATCTGGGGCGTACAATTTCACCCGGAGAAGAGTCAGGCCGTAGGCTTGGGCATATTAAGGAATTTTGTGGCGCTATGATCATCATCCCCGCAATTGATATCAAGAATGGCAAGGTCGTCCGGCTCTTCCAGGGCAAGTTCGATCAGGTGACCGAGTATGGCGAAGACCCTTTGGCCATGGCCAGGCAGTGGGCGGCGTTGGGAGCAAAATGCCTGCATGTCGTTGATCTTGACGGCGCGCTGGCCGGTGAACGGCGTAACAAGGATGTGATTAAACGAATCGTGGCCGAGGTCAAGATCCCGGTTGAGATCGGCGGCGGCATCCGCACGCGTGATGTCGTCGATGATTATTTGAATGCCGGCGCGGCCCGGATCATTCTGGGGACCAAGGTTGTTGATGATCGGAAATTTCTAGCTGAGGTTCTTAAGGCCTGGGACGGGCGGATCGCGGTCAGTCTGGATTGTTCGAACGGCTTTGTGGCCCAGCGCGGCTGGGTTGAAACATCGACGGTCAAGGGCGTTGACCTGGCCAAAGAGCTTGCGGCCATGGGGTTCAAATATATTATTTATACGGACATTGCCCGCGACGGGGCGCTCACCGGGCCGAATATGGACGGGCTCAAGGAGATCCTGAAGATCGCTGGCGTCAATGTCATTGCCTCCGGCGGGATCAAGGATATCGCGGACATCAGGGCGCTTTTGGCGCTGAAAGCCCCGAATCTGTACGGCGCCATCACGGGCCGGGCGATCTATGAAGGAAAGCTGGACCTCAAGGAAGCATTGAAATTATGCTGACCAAACGGATCATTCCATGTCTTGATGTCAAGGACGGCCGGGTCGTAAAGGGCGTGAATTTTGTGAACCTTCGCGACGCGGGTGACCCGGTCGAGGTTGCGGCCCTCTATGACAAGGCCGGGGCTGATGAGCTGGTGTTCCTGGACATCACGGCCAGCCATGAGAAGCGCAAAATTTTTATCGATGTGGTCAGCCGCACGGCCGAACAGATCTTCATGCCGCTCACGGTCGGCGGCGGGATCAATTCGGTTGAGGATATCCGCGCGCTTTTGAACGCTGGCGCGGACAAGGTCTCGATCAATACCTCGGCGGTGAAAAATCCGCAGCTGGTTAAAGAGGCGTCAGATCGGTTCGGCAGTCAGTGCATTGTTGTCGCGATCGATGCCAAGAAGGTTGACGGCACCTGGAAGGTCTTTACCCATGGCGGCCGCAATCCGACGGATAAAGAGGCCGTGTCCTGGGCAAAAGAGATTGAGCGTCTTGGCGCTGGCGAGATCTTGCTCACCAGCATGGACGCGGACGGTACCAAGGATGGGTTTGATCTTCCCTTGACCAAGGCGGTCAGCGCGGCGGTCAATATTCCGGTGATTGCCTCCGGCGGTGCTGGAAAGGTTGAGCATTTTGTGGATGTCTTTACAAAGACCGGCGCTGATGCGGGTCTGGCCGCGTCGATCTTTCATTATCGGGAAATTGAAGTGGCTCAGGTCAAGGCGCATTTGAAAGAATGCGGCGTGAGCGTGAGGATAACGTCATGAATCAGATGACAGAAAAAGAATTCCTGAATTACACTAGGCAGGGCAATCTGGTTCCGGTTTACCGGACGATCTACGGCGATCTGGAAACGCCTGTGGCCGCCTACATGAAGCTGGCAGCCAAGGCCAGGTATTCTTTTCTTCTGGAATCCGTTGAGGGCGGGGAGAAGCTGGCGCGGTACTCTTTTCTGGCCAAAGATCCGGAGCTGGTCCTTAAGACCAAAGGCCGCGAGGCCGAGATTCTGCGATTCTCAAGGAAGGGAATTGCCCGCGAGAAGCACTCTTTCGAACGCACGCCACTGGAATTGGTCCGGGAGTTGATATCCAATTATAAATTTGTTAATATATCCGCCCTTCCGCTGTTTTGCGGCGGGTTGGTTGGGTATCTGAGCTATGATACTGTCCGGTTCTTTGAGAAGATCCCGGCGAAGACAAAGGATGACCTGAATCTTCCCGATGTTGTCCTGATGATGGCCAAGGAAATGGTCATTTTTGATCATCTGCATCACACCATCAAGATCGTTTCCTGCGTCCAGGTTGACGCTGGCGACAAAAGGCCGGCGCTGGTGAAGAAATTCAAGGCCGCCCAGGGCAAGATCGATGCGTTGATCAAGGAATTGGCCCAGCCTCTGCCAAAAATGAAGACGCCTGCACCGTTCAAGGGCGCGCTCAAAGTCCGGTCCAATTGTACCCGGGCGTATTTTGAGTCCATGGTCGAGAAGGCCAAGGAAGAGATCCAGGCCGGTGAGATCATCCAGGCGGTCCTGTCGCAGCGTTTTGAGGTGGATATCAAGACTGATCCGGTCACGCTTTACCGGACGCTGCGCGCGCTCAATCCCTCGCCGTACATGTATCTTTTGAACCTGGACGGCCTGCATGTTGTCGGATCATCGCCCGAACTTCTGGTGCGGGTTGAGAATGGTGTCGTGGAAACGCGTCCCATTGCCGGCACCCGGCCGCGCGGCAAGACAGTCGAGGAGGATGCGCTTTTTGAAAAGGAACTTCTGGCCGATCCTAAGGAGATCGCGGAGCATGTGATGCTGGTCGATCTGGGGCGCAATGATCTGGGGCGCGTCTGCCAGGAAGGGACGGTCGAGGTCACGGCCCTGATGACCGTCGAGCGTTATTCGCATGTCATGCATATTGTCTCGAATGTCCGCGGGAAATTGAAGCCCGATCACGATGCGATCGCGGCGCTGGAGGCCACATTTCCAGCCGGAACGCTCTCCGGGGCGCCCAAGATCCGGGCCATGGAGATCATCGAGTCCCTGGAGCGCACCAGGCGCGGTCCTTACGGCGGTTGCGTAGGATATTTTAGTTTCTCGCAAAATTTGGATACTTGTATTACAATACGCACTATTATTGTCAGGGGAAAGAAGGCCTATATCCAGGCTGGTGCCGGGATCGTGGCGGATTCAGACCCGGCGCGTGAATATACCGAGACGGTGAACAAGGCCAGGGCCCAGGTCAGGGCCATCGAGCTTGCGCATCAGAGATAAACAACAGAGCAGTTACAAACAACAGTACGAAAGGAACAAGTTACATGGAAGTCAGGATCAGAATGCAGAGAACCGGCGACCCGGCCCAGAAAAATCTCAACTGGCGCATCGTTGCCATCCCCAAGCAGTCGCCGCGTGACGGTCGCGTGCTCGATATCCTCGGGCATTATGACCCGGCCAAGAAACCTGCGGTCTACAAGATCGATACGGCCAAAGTCGAGGGCTGGGTTAAAAAGGGCGCGCAGATGACCGATACGGTCCGCACTCTTTATAACAAAGCCAAGAAGGCCTAACCGTTATTCATCCAGGAGAATCGTATGCCGCAGCAATCGAGTATTCCCATGCTTTTGATGTGGGGCGCGCTCATCGCGATTTGGTATTTTATCCTTATCCGTCCTGAGCAGCAGAAACGCAAGGAGCATCAGGCAACGCTCGCCGATCTCAAGAAGAACGATGAGGTCATTGCCGCGGGCGGGATCCACGGTGTGGTGGTGAACGTCAAGGACAAGACGGTCGTCCTTCGCCTGGATGAGAATTGCCGCGTGGAGTTCGAGAAGGACTCGATCGTGGCTGTGACCAAGAAGGCTGAGTAATCCTATAAACTTTTATCCGACAGGGAAACCATGAGCAAGGGACTTCGCAACAAATTCTACCTTATTCTCGGCGTCATCATCGCGTGTGCGGCCTTCGCCTGGCCGATCAACAAGCGTATCAATCTGGGGTTGGACTTGAGGGGCGGTATGCACCTGGTCCTTAAGGTCGACACCTCCAAACTCGCTCCGGCTCTTAAGGAAGATGCTGTGCTGCGGGCCATGGAGATCCTGCGCAACCGTATCGACAGCCTGGGTGTGGGCGAGACCGTGATCCAGCGCCAGGGTGAAGATCAGATTCTGGTTCAGTTGCCGGGTGTGACTGACCGCGACAGGGCCGTTGATATGGTCAAGCGCGTGGCGCATCTGGAATTCAAGATCGTCAAGGAAGACGATGCCATGTTCAAGGACGCCTTGGCTGGCAAGGTCCCTGAAGGGTATGAGCTTAAGTATTTGAAGGAAAAGGGTCGTGCCCCGATCCTTCTGGAGTCCAAGGCTGTGATGGGTGGTGAGGCGATCACGGATGCCCGTGCCGAGCTTGACCAGCAGTCGTTTTATTACCGGATCAGTTTGACCTTTAATAATGAAGGGTCCAAGAATTTCGCGGACCTGACCCAGAAGCATGTTGGTGAGCGCTTGGCGATCGTTATGGATAATGAGGTCCTGTCGGCTCCCAATATCCGCGAGCCGATTCTGACCGGCACAGCCGAGATCACGGGCGACTTCAAATTCGAAGATGCTTCCATGCTGGCCTTGGCGCTGCGCTCCGGTTCTCTACCTGTGCCAATTTATGTGGAAGAAGAGCGCACCATCGGTCCTTTGCTCGGCAGAGATTCTATTCATTCAGGTATTTGGGCCACGATCTTTGGTTCTTTGTTCGTTGTGGCGTTCATGATCATGTATTACTGGGTTGGCGGCATGATCGCTTCCCTGGCCCTGGTGGTCAACCTTGGCATGATCATCGGCGCCATGGGTTTCATCAATGTCATGATGCCAGGCTCTCAGGTCACCCTGACCTTGCCGGGTATTGCAGGTATCGTCCTAACATTGGGGATGGCGGTTGATGCCAACGTCCTTATTAATGAGCGTATTCGTGAGGAGTTGGAGAACGGCCGCACTCTGGCTGCGGCGTTGTCGAGCGGTTATGACCGCGCTTTGCGGGCCATCATTGACACGCATGTCACCTCACTGGTGGCGGCGTTTTTGCTCTTTCAGTTCGGTTCAGGCCCGATCAAGGGTTTTGCAGTGACACTGTCCATCGGGTTGGCGGCCAGTTTGTTCACGGCGGTCTATGTTTCGCGGGCCATTTTTGAGTATCTTCTGGAGAAGGGCATTATCAAGAACTTGAGAATGATGAAGATCCTGAGCAAAAAGACGGACTTCAATTTCCTCAAGAGCATGTATCTTTTCTGTGTCCTTTCCGCAGTTGTGACCATCGGCGGCCTTATTGTTATCATGATGAAAGGTCCGCAGGCTTACGGGATCGATTTCTCCGGCGGCCAGGTCCAGCAGTATCGCTTCCAGAGACCGGTTTCAGCGGAAGTGGTACGGAAGGCTCTTAAGGATGCCAGTATCAAGGATGCGGTCATCCAGCAGTTTGATAAGAATCCCGAGAATGTTATCATTCGCACGAGCGAGGATTCGGACAAACAGGTGACGGCGATCTTCAAGAAAGAATTCCCGGATAACGGTTTTGAGATCGTGCGTGTTGAGAAGGTGGGGCCGGTTGTCGGTAAGGCTCTTCGCCAGCGTGCTATTTGGGCGATCGCTCTGGCGCTGGGATCAATTCTCATCTACGTCGGGATCCGATTCAAGAACTTCGGTTTTGCCCTGGCGGGTGTTATTGCGCTCATCCACGACATTTTGGTGGCTCTGGGGCTTTCGGTTGTTTTGGGGCGGCAGATCGACCTTCTGGTCGTGACTGCGCTGTTGACGATTGCGGGTTATTCGATCAACGACACGATCATTGTGTTTGACCGTGTCCGCGAGAATCTCCTGAAGAACAAGAAGGAAACGCTGGCGCAGATCATCAATCACAGTATTAACCAGACGCTGGGCCGGACGATCCTGACCACGCTGGTCACGCTGCTGGTCGTTGTGGCGCTCTTTTTCTTCGGCGGAGAGGTTTTGAACACCTTCTCGCTGGTTTTGATCATCGGGTTTATCTGCGGTGTGTATTCGACGATGTATATCGTGACGCCGCTGGTCCTGACGTTTCAGAAGGACTGGAAGTAGTCTTTTAAAAGCCCCTGGATGATGGAAGCTGTACGCTTTCAAAGTTCAGGGGCTTTTTTTAATGAGGGCACAACTTATGGAGGCCGATTTTGGGCCGACATAAGTTGTTGCCCGAATTAACCCCGCGAAGCCGAAGGCGAAGCGGGGCTCTAATCAGCCCATGTTCCATTCCCTCAAGTATTTCGTCGACCAGACCGTTGGCTTTGAAAGCCTCCGGCAGGATATTGCCCGTTTCGGTTATGAGCGGGTGACCTCTGTTGCCGCCGAGGGCGAGTATGCCCAGCGCGGCAGTATCCTCGATGTCTTTCCGGTCAATTTTGATTCGCCTGTCCGCATTGACATTGACGACGACAAGATCCGCACGATCTATTCCTTCAATTTGAAGACAGGCAAGAATATCTGGGAGCACCGCGCGGTCATCATCCTGCCGGCCAGAAAGCGCGCGGCCAAGAGCGAAGGCTTCAGCTCCGAGATGCCGCTCAGCAACTTCGTGGATATCCAGAAAGGCGATTACGTTGTCCATAACCGCCACGGCATCGGGAAATTCCTGGGGCTCAAGTCTTTCGAGATCGACCTTAAATCCGTCGAGCATTTTGTTATCGAATACCAGGGCGGGGAGAAGCTTTACGTTCCGCGCCACGACCTGCACCTGGTCCAGAAATATATCGGGTTTGCCAAGAAACCGCCGCGCCTTTTCACATTAGGTTCGCGTCAGTGGGAGAAAGTCCGCCGGATGATCGAGAAGCGCATCCAGCGCCTGGCGGCCGAGCTTCTGCATGTCCAGGCTCTGCGCGAGAGCCTGAAAGGGTATGCTTTTTCGCCGGACAGCCAATGGCAGTCCGAATTTGAAGCGGCCTTTTCTTTTACCGAGACGATCGACCAGCGCAAGGCCACCGAGGATGTCCGTAAGGACCTGGAAGCGTCTTTGCCCATGGACCGGCTTTTATGCGGGGATGTGGGTTACGGCAAGACCGAGGTCGCCATGCGTGCGGCCTTCAAAGCGGTCATGGATGGCAAGCAGGTCGCGGTGCTGGTGCCAACCACGGTCCTGGCCGAGCAGCATTACTTTAATTTTTCCAAACGCATGAAGGATTATCCGGTCAAGATCGGGATGCTGTCCCGGTTCAGGACCAAGGCCGAGCAGTCGCTGATCGTCAAGGAAGCGGCTGAGGGCAAGGTCGATATCCTGATCGGCACTCATCGGCTCTTGTCCAAGGATGTTTCCTTCAAAGACCTGGGACTTATCATTATTGACGAAGAGCAACGCTTTGGGGTCACGGCCAAGGAGCGCTTGAAGCATATGAAGCTTTTGGCCGATGTCCTGACTTTGACCGCAACGCCGATCCCGCGGACGCTTTATCTGGCCCTGGCCGGTTGCCGGGACATGTCGGTCATTTCAACGCCGCCGCAGAACCGGGTTCCGGTGGCCACGCACATCATCCATTTTGACGAGGATGTGATCGGGGATGCCATCCGCCGGGAGCTGGTGCGCGGCGGGCAGGTCTTTTTCCTGCACAATCATGTTGAGGATATCACGCCGATCGCCCAGATCATCCAGCGCCTGGTGCCCAAGGCCAGGCTGGCTATCGGCCATGGCCAGATGCCGGGGCGGGAGCTGGAGTCCATCATGCTCAAGTTTTTAAAGGGCGAGGTTGATGTTTTGGTCTGCACCACTATAATAGAATCCGGTATTGATATACCTAATGCTAATACTCTTATAGTTAATAGAGCGGATCGCTTTGGGTTGTCAGACCTGCACCAGCTGCGCGGCCGTGTGGGCCGGATGGATGTCAAGGCCTATGCCTATTTCATCATCCCTGAACACGCGTATCTTTCGGGAGTGGCCAAGCGCAGGATCGAGGCGCTGCAGAAGTTCAGCGACCTTGGCGCAGGGTTCCAGATCGCTTTTGAGGACCTGCAGATCCGCGGGGCCGGGAATCTTTTGGGGCAGGAACAGCACGGCTACATTTCAAGCATCGGGTTTGATCTGTACTGCCGGTTGCTTAAAGAATCGGTGGAGAATATCAAAAAAGAAATGGAGAGAACCCATGTTCTTGCGAAGGTTGATTAGTTGTCTTGTATTGATTATTGGCGCGCTTGCTGTCACTCCGGCATGGGCGGTCGATGATGCCATTCTAGCCATTGTCAACGACGAGGTCATCACGGTCAAGGACATGCAGGATTATCTGCGGGGCGTGGCGTCCGAGCTTAAGATCGAGGGCAAGAGCGCTGAGGAGGCCCAATTGATCATGCAGCAGTATCAGGCCAAGGGGATCAAGCAGTTGATCGAAGAACGGTTGATCCTTTCTGCGGCGGATAAAAGCGGCATCCAGATCCGTCCCCAGGCCATTGAATCCAAGTTGGATGATATCAAGAAGAAATATTCGTCTGTCGATGATTTTTTGAACGCCATCAAGCGGGAAGGCCTGACGGTCAGTGATATCAAAAAGAAGATCGAGAACCAGATCAAAGGCCAGGCCACGGTTGATAATGAGGTCCGCGCCAAAGTCGTGGTTAATCCTAAAGAAGTGACAGAATACTACAATTCGCATTCCCGTGATTTCGGCGGAAAGACGCGTCTGTATCTGGATACGGTCTTTGTCGGTGAAGGCAAGGATCGCGATCAGGCCCGCAAGAAGATCGCGGAGGCCTTGAAGAAATTCAAGGCCGGCGTGGAGTTTAAGGCTGTGATGAGCGCTTATTCGGACCTTCCTCCAGTTGGGGAAGTTACGGATGACCAGCTGCGTCCGGAGTTCATCCCGGTCCTTGAAAAGATGACAGTGGGGGATGTTTCGGGCATTGTCGAGGTCAAGGAAGGATTTTTTATTATCAAGTTAGGTGGCCGCAAAGCTGGAGTGGCGTCCTCGTTGGAAGACGCCAAAGAGGGGATCTACCAGCGTTTGTTTGATGAGAAATTCCGCCAGCGTTTCGAGGAATGGGTTGAGTCGCTGCGCAAGAAAGCCTATGTTGAGATCAAAGAGTAAGATCATTGGCATTACTTTGGGTGATCCGGCCGGCATCGGGCCTGAGGTCACGGCCGCTGCATTGCTGAAGGCAAGGGCGATGAAAGGCGTTGAGTTTGTCCTCATCGGTAACGAGGCGTCGTTTCGTCGCTATTGGCCCAGGAAAAAGGACCTGCCGACCTTTCTTCATATCAGCGGCCATGGTTCGCTCACGCATGCTCCCGGAAGACCGACGGCTGAATCCGGTCATGATTCGCTGTTGTATCTTGCGAAGGCGGTTGAGCTTTTGAAGTCTGGCCGGGTCCATGGTCTGGTGACTGCACCGGTGTCCAAAGAATCGGTGTCACATTTTCACAAGGGATTCAAGGGGCATACGACTTTCCTGGCCCAGGCCTTTGGATTGAAGAATGTGGAAATGGTCTTTGTCGCCGGAGATATGAAGCTGGTCCTGGTGACCCGGCATGTGGCGATCAGGGAACTGCCCAGGCTGGTGACAAAGGAAAAGGTTCTTGGCGTCCTTCAGGCCACAAATGATTTTCTGGTCGATCGTTTCGGGATCAAGCGCCCGAGGATTGCGGTCCTTGGCCTTAATCCGCATGCCGGTGAAGGCGGGCAGATGGGAGATGAGGAGATCAAGGAGATCATCCCGGCCATGAAAAAAGCCGCGGCGCTCGGTATGGATGTTCTGGGACCTTTCCCGGCGGATACGCTCTTTGAACCGCGCAATTGCCGCGGGTATGATCTCATCGCCGCGATGTACCATGACCAGGGGCTGATCGCTCTTAAGACATTGTATTTTGACCGGTTGGTGAACCTGACCGTGGGGCTGCCGTTCATCCGCACCTCCCCGGCGCACGGGACAGCGTTCGGGATCGCAGGCCAGGGCCTGGCTGACCCGGGTTCCATGAAGGCCTCGATTGACCTGGCTGTCCGGCTGACGGTATCCATATGAAGAAAACCACAAACAAGAGTGATGCGGCATTTCCTGCATTTGTGATCAAGAAGCGTTTGGGGCAGAATTTTCTGGCTGACCAGAAGGTGCTGGCGCGCATCATTGCGGCCTGTGAGCTCAACCCTGAGGAAACGGTCCTGGAGATCGGTCCTGGTCAGGGCGCGCTCACGCGGGCGATTCTTCCCGAGGTGAAAGGTGTCATTGCGGTCGAGGCCGACCGGCAGCTGGCCGAGGGGCTGGGCCGTGAATTCGCTGAGGCCAATCTTAAGGTCCACCAGGCAGACTTTCTGAAATTCGATCTGGGGCTTATTCCCGCGCCGATCAAGGTCATTGGCAATCTGCCGTATTATATTTCGACGCCGATCATCTCGCGGGTCCTGGAGCACAAGGACCGTTTCACATCGCTTTTCATGACCGTGCAGCTGGAGTTCGGCGAACGGCTGGTGGCCAAGCCGGGGAGCAAGGAGTATTCCTCCTTCACCTGTTTCGTGAATTATTTTGCCGAGCCGCGGATCCTGTTTGAGATCAGCAAGCAGGCCTTCCGGCCGGTCCCCAAGGTCCAGTCGTGTTTCATGCGGCTTGATATGCGCAAAGTCCCGCCGGTCAAGGTCAGCGACGAGGCGCTCTTTTTGAACATCATCCGTCTGGCGTTCCAGCAGCGGCGCAAGGCCCTGGTTAATTCTCTGGGCATGTTCGCGCCCAAGGATAAACTGCTGAAGGCCCTGGAAGCCTCCGGCGTCAAGCCGAATGCCAGGGCAGAAGAACTGGGCTTGGAGGAGTACGCCAGGATCGCAGATCATCTGGCAGGTTGATCATTCTTTTGCCCCAAGGGAGGGGCTTTATGGAAAAAAAGATCTTCTATCACGATACTGATTCGGGCGGCGTTGTTTATTACGCGAATTATCTCAAGTATCTCGAGGAGGCACGGACAGAATATCTGGAACAGCGCGGCCTGGAGGTAAAGTCTTTTCTGGCGCAGGGGCTTCTTTACGCGGTCCGTTCCTGCAATGTGTCTTACAAGTCCCCGGCGCGATACGGCGACACGATCGCCTGTGATGCCCGGGTGGAGAAAACCACCGGTGCCCAGATCTTTTTCTGTCAGCGGGTCTGGAACAAGCTGACCGGCCAGACACTGGTTGAGGCAGAGGTGGTTCTGGTCTGTCTGAGCCATGATTTCAAACCGCAGCCCATCCCGGCGGACATGAAGGAGCGATTACAATGAAGATCTCGGCCAAGGTCCTGTTGCTTGCCATTTCTCTGTTGCTGTTTCTGGCCATTGTCGGCCTGGTCGGTTCCCGGCTTCTGCAGCGTGTCGGCGGAGAATTGAAGGGTGTTGTCAACAAGGACGTGGTCCTGATGCAGACCGCCACGGCCGTGACCAAGTCCCAGTTGCAGAAAGCGGTGGTCTTTGAGCGTGTCCGGCGCATCGCCGAGGAGCTGGCGTATCAGCAGACCACTCCCGCGCGCAAGGAGCATCTGCTGTTCCATGTCAACTTGGGAAAAGGCACTTTTGATGACCTGGCCAAGGCCGGTGCGCTTAACATCGTTGATGCCAAGGTTCTGATCGATGACGCGATCCATTCGGCGCGGGAAGCCAAGGTGCACGACGCCCTGCGCGGGGCGGCTGCGACGCTCAAGGAGATCGAGAAGGCCCATATTCATTACGATGCGCTCATCGGCGAGATGTTCGGCGCCATTGCGGCCGGCAAGTATGAACTTTCCACTGACGATGTGGATCAGATCCATCGTGATGAGCGCAAGCTTTCTACGGAGCTTGAAAACCTGATGAATGAGGTCGAGCAGTTGACCAAGCGCTCGCTGGACAGGTCCCGGCAGTATGAATCAACGGCCGAGCGTGCGCTGTGGATCATTTTGTCCCTGAGCCTGCTGGCGGCCCTGTCGCTGACCTTTTGGATCATCCGCAGTATCGACGAGCCTTTGAAGACACTGGTCAAGGCGGCGGAGGATGTAGGGGCCGGGCGCCTGGATATCCATCTGGATGGATCAGCCAAGGACGAAGTGGGCGCGGTCAGCCGGGCGTTCAACAAAATGGCCTTTCAGCTGGATGAATCGAAGAAGAAGCTCGAGGAGCAACGGGAAGCGCTCAGACATAATCTGGAGATCACCGAGCAACAGAAAAAGGACCTGGAAAGGGTCAATCGCGAGCTTGATCGTTTTGTCCAGACGGTTAGCCATGACATCCGCTCGCCCTTGATGGGGATCGCGTGGTATGCGGAGTTCTTGAGGAGCCATTATTACGATAATTTTGACGTGAAGGCCCGGGAATGTCTCGAGGGTGTGTGCCGGGGCGTGGATCGCTCAAATGCCTTGATCAAGGATCTTTTGGCCCTGACCCGGATCTCCCGGGTGCGCAATCCCTATCAGTATGTCCAGATCGGTGCGCTTTTGGATGAACTGGCCGTCACGCTGGAGTACAAGATCAAGGAGGCCAAGGTTGATCTGAAGATCGAGCGCGACATGCCGACGATTATCTGCGACGGGATCAAGGTCAAGGAGGTCTTTCAGAACCTTTTGACCAATGCGATCAAGTTCTCCAGCGGCAGTCCTGATCTGCAGCCCATGGTCAAGGTTTCCTACAAAGAGAATGTGGATTCGCACGAATTTATTGTCCAGGATAACGGGATCGGCATTGAGTCGCAGTATCACGAGGAGATCTTTGCGATCTTCAAGCGTCTGGATACTTCCGATAAATATGAGGGGACTGGCGCGGGCCTGAGCATTGTCAAAAGTGTCATCGATGACCATGGCGGGAAGGTTTGGGTGGAATCTGATCTTGGCAAAGGCGCGGCCTTCCATTTTACGATCCCCAAGGGATTGGAAGTCCATGATCTGGTGGTTTCCTGAACTTGTGAGCCAGTTTTACCTTGTCATGCCATCGGCTGGGTGGTAGTATTTAAACTCAAAAATTAAGAAAGATGGCGCCCCTGGGAGAGGTATCCCATGATCGATAAAAAGACCGTTAATTATGTTGCTGGCCTGTCGCGTCTTCGTTTGGAAGATGCTGAGGCCGAGCGTTTTGCGAAAGATCTGGAAGGCATTCTCCAGTATGTTGACAAGCTCAACACGCTGGATGTGTCCTCGGTCAAGCCGACCAGCCATGTATTGGACGTGGAGAACGTGTTTCGCGATGATGTCGTGAGGCCCTCTTTGACCAACGAAGAAGCCCTCAGGTTCGCCGTGGACAAGCACGGCGGTTTTTATAAAGTCCCCAAGGTCATTGAATGAACCTCTACGATCAAACAGCCCATGAACTTCTGGACCTGATCGCCTCCGGGAAGGGTTCGCCCGTCGAGGTGACCGCGTCTGTTCGCGCCCGTGCTGAGTCTGTGAACGCAAAGACTCATGCCTTTGCGCGTTTTTATGACCCGGTTGAGGCCAATGCGGGCGAGTGTCCGCTGCCGATCGGTATCAAGGATAATATCTGCATCAAAGGTCAGCTGGCGACCTGTGCGTCCAGGATCCTTGCAGGGTTCCGGCCGCCGTATGATGCCGGCGTCATTGAGCGCATCAAGGCCAAGGGTGGTGTTATTTTGGGCGGGTTGAACATGGATGAATTCGCCTTTGGTTCTTCGACGGAGACATCGGCCTACGGCATTACCTGCAACCCCTGGGATCTGGAACGGGTTCCGGGCGGTTCTTCCGGTGGTTCAGCGGCTGCGGTTGCGGCAGGTCAGGCGGTTTGGGCGCTGGGGAGTGATACCGGCGGGTCTATCCGTCAGCCGGCGGCGTTCTGTGGCGTGGTGGGCCTGAAGCCAACTTACGGCCGTGTGTCACGTTACGGTCTTATTGCCTTTGGTTCGAGCCTGGACCAGATCGGTCCTTTCACCAAGGACGTCAGGGACTGTGCCCTGCTGTTGAACATCATCGCGGGATTCGACCAGCGCGATTCGACCTCGGTCGACAAGCCGGTGCCGGATTACACCAGGGCACTGGTAAAGGATGTGAAGGGCCTGCGGATCGGCATTCCGAAAGAGTATTTCATTGACGGTATCCAGCTGGAAGTCCTGAAGGCTGTGCGCGAGGCGGTCGAGTCTTTGAAGAAACAGGGCGCGGTCGTCAAGGAGATCTCTTTGCCGCACACGGAATATGCAGTGGCGACGTATTATATTGTGGCGACAGCCGAGGCCAGCTCCAATTTGGCCCGCTTCGACGGTGTTCAGTACGGCCTGCGCGCGTATCCTGACAAGCCCGGCAAGACCGCCCTGATCGATATGTATGAGACAACGCGCCAGAAGGGTTTCGGCAATGAGGCCAAGCGCAGGATCATGCTCGGCACCTATGTCCTTTCGTCGGGATATTATGACGCTTATTATCTTCGCGCCCAGAAGGTCCGCACGCTCATCAAGCAGGATTTTGACAGAGCGTTTGCGGAGTGTGACGCGATCATTTGTCCGACGTCACCGACCACGGCCTTCAAGATCGGCGAGAAGGCGAACGATCCTTTGTCCATGTATCTTTCAGACATCTTCACGATTCCGGCGAACCTGGCTGGCATCCCGGGGATTTCCATCCCGTGCGGATTTGATGACAAGAAGCTGCCCATCGGCCTGCAGATCATGACCAAGGCCTTTGACGAGGAGACATTGCTGCGGGTCGCCTACAGTTACGAGCAGGCGCACCCTTGGCATTCACAGAGAGCGAAGCTTTAGGATCAAGACATGGAATTTGAAACGGTTATAGGTCTGGAAGTTCACCTTCAGCTGGGCACCGCGACGAAGATCTTTTGCGGCTGCCGTAATGTCTTTGGCGCTGAGCCGAACACCTGCGTGTGCCCGGTGTGCCTGGGGCTGCCGGGATCGCTGCCGGTCCTCAACCGCCAGGTCCTTTTGTCAGGGATGAAGGTCGGGCTGGCCCTGAATTGCGAGATCAACACGTTCGTCAAATTCGACCGTAAGAATTACTTCTATCCTGATCTGCCCAAGGATTACCAAATTTCCCAGTTTGATTTCCCGATCGCGAAGAACGGTTTTCTGATGGTCACCTCCGACGGCAAGGAAAAGCGGATCGGCATCACCCGTGCGCACATGGAAGAGGACGCGGGCAAGCTTATTCACGATGATGCGGGCAATTGTTCATTGGTGGATTACAATCGGACCGGCACTCCGCTCATCGAGATCGTTTCCGAGCCGGATATGCGTTCAGCCCAGGAAGCTTACGATTATCTGACAACCCTCAAGCTGGCCTTGTCCTACCTTGATGTGTCCGATTGTGACATGGAAAAAGGGTCGCTGCGCTGTGATGCCAACGTCTCGATCCGGCCTGTGGGGCAGAGCGCTCTGGGCACCAAGGCAGAGCTCAAGAATTTGAATTCCTTCAGCGCGGTCAAGCGCGCCATTGAGTATGAGGTCGACCGCCAGACGCGGGTCGTCCTGTCCGGCGGCAAGGTCGTGCAGGAGACGCTGTTGTGGGATGATGCCAAAGGCATGAGCGTTTCCATGCGCAGCAAGGAACAGGCGCACGACTACCGGTACTTTCCCGAGCCGGACCTGGTGCCGTTCACGCTCAAGGCTGATGAGATCGAGGCTGTGTGCCGGGAATTGCCGGAATCGCCGAGCGCCAAGCGGCAGCGTTTTATTTCGCAGTACAAGCTTTCGGATTATGATGCGACGATCCTGATCCAGAATCGGGCCTTTGCGGATTTCTTTGAAGCGGTTGCCAAGCTTCATCCGGATGTGAAGAAGGTGTGCAACTGGATGAACGTCCAGCTGATGAAGGAGCTTAACGACAGAAAATGCGGCATCCAGGAGCTCAAGCTGACGCCGACGAATTTGGCGGCACTGATCAAGCACGTTGAGGACGGCACGGTCAGTAATCTGGTGGGCAAGGATATCCTCGCCGAAGTCGTTGTTTCCGGTAAGGATGTGGAGGCCGTGATCCGCGACAAGGGCCTGGCCCAGGTGTCGGATGATTCGCTGCTGGAGAAGGTCGTGGATGAAGCGATCAAAGAGAATCCCGCGGTCGTTGAACAGATCCGCTCCGGGAAAGGGAGCGCTTCAGGTTTTCTTGTTGGCCAGGCGATGAAAAAGATGCAGGGGAAGGCCAACCCCAAAAAGCTTAATGAGATCATTCAAAGGAGAATACAAAATGTTTAAGAAATTCCTCGCGGTCCTGATGGTCGTTGGCGCGATCGTGTTTTTTTCGACGGTGGCGCGTTCCCAGACAGGTGTCGCGACGCCGGTCAAAGAGCCGCCCACCGAGAACCTTTCGGCAGCGGTCGAGACCGAGAAGAAGGACAGTTTCAAGCCGGATGATCTTTATGCCCAGGTTGAGCTTTTTAGTTACGCTCTCACGACCATTCAATCGGAATATGTTGAGGAGAAAAAGGCCAAGGACATCATCTACGGCGCGTTGACCGGCATGCTGTCTTCTCTTGATCCGCACAGCCAGTTCCTGACGCCTGACGAATATAAGGACCTTAAGACCGAAACCGAGGGCAAGTTCGGCGGACTGGGGATCGAGATCTCCGTCCGCGATGGCCTTTTGACGGTCATCACGCCGATCGAGGACACTCCGGCCTGGAAAGCGGGGATCAAGGCCGGCGACCGGATCGTCAAGATCGAAAAGGACCTGACCAAGGAGATGACGCTGAACGACGCGGTCAAGAAACTTCGCGGCGAGCCGGGAACCAAGGTGCATATCACGGTTCTTCGCGAGCCTGAGTTCAAGATCCACGAGTTTGACATCACCAGAGAGATCATCAAAATTCAGGATGTGAAAGACCCGCATATTATCGAGGACGGCATCGCCTATGTCCGGCTCGTTGAGTTCCGTGAGAATTCCTATGAGCAGATCTATGCGGCCCTTAAGAAGATGAAGGACGAAGGGGCCACGGCCCTTATTTTTGACCTGCGCAATGACCCGGGCGGATTGTTGAACGTCGCCATCAAGATCAGCGAGATGTTCCTCCCTGCAGGGAAGACCATTGTCTCGACCAAAGGCCGTCATCCGGTTGATAACTCGGTGAGTATTTCGCACAACACCAAGGACGAGTTCGCGGACTGGCCGATCGTGCTCATGATCAATGAAGGCAGCGCTTCGGGCAGCGAGATCGTGGCCGGCGCTCTCAAGGATAACAAGCGCGCCGTGACGCTCGGCGTCAAGTCCTTTGGCAAGGGATCGGTGCAGTCGGTCATTCCTCTGCCGGACGGTTCCGGCCTGCGCCTGACCACCAGCAAGTATTTCACCCCCTCGGGCGTTTGTATTCACGAGATCGGTATCACGCCTGATATCGTGGTCGAGCGGGTCTATCCCAAGGGCGAGGATGATGCGGATGATGACGATGATCTGAAGGATGCCAAGAGCGACAAGGCGGATAAAAAGGATAAAAAAGGCCGTAAGGATGCCAAGGATATCTTTGACAAAATAGAGGAGCAGGGCATCACGGATCCCAACGCGATCGAGAAGCGCAAGCACGAGCTTGAGGTGAAAAAGCGCATGGATGATGATAACCAGATCCGCGCGGCTATCAATGTGATCAAGGGGATCAGGGTCTACAAGAAGCTTCAGCCCGCCAAGGCTGGCTCGTAAAGGAAATATGTCGTCTCGCGAGAATAATAATGTCATAGTCCTGGCGACAATCGGGATCGCGGTCCTGGTTGCGGCCCTTTTTATCCGCGGATGTGTCCTGCATAAGAAGGTTCCGTCGGCGAAGGTCAGGGGTGCGTCATCGCATGAGGTCAAGCGCCCGCCTAAGGGTGTGCCGAGACCGACGCAGGCGCCGGTGCCGGCGCAAAAGCTTCCGGCAGAGATTAACGGGCATATCGCGATCATTCTGGATGATTGGGGATATAACCAGGCCCACTGCCGGTATCTGCAGGATATTTCCGCACCTCTGGGCGTTGCGATTCTTCCGGGGTTGCCTTACTCAAGGGATATCATTGCCTGCGCCAAGGCTGCCGGCAAGGATCCCATGCTTCATTTGCCGCTGGAGCCGTATTCTGCCCGCGAGTATTATGCCAAGGATTATCTTTTGCTGGTCTCAATGCCGGCGCCGGTCCTGCAAAAGACGCTCAGGCGCATTCTGGATGAGATGTCCGGCGTTGTCGGTGTCAATAACCATACAGGTTCCAAGGGCACGGAAAGTCTTGCGCTGATGAACACGGTCCTCGGCGAGCTTAAGAAGCGCAATCTTTTTTTTGTGGACAGTGTGACGACCCAGCGTTCCGTCTGCCTGCAGGCGGCGCAGGCCCAGAAAATGAAGATCGGTCGTCGGGATGTGTTTCTGGATAACCGCAATGAACGAGCTTATATTGAACATCAGTTTGCTCAAGCGGTGCGTATCGCCAGAAAACGCGGTTATGCGCTTATGATCGGCCATGACCGGGACTTGACGCTTAAGATCATCAAGGAAGAGACGGAAAAGTTCAGCCAGCAGGGTATTGAGTTCCTGCCGGTCAGGGAGTACATCAAGCAGTATGAATATTCTGGGAATTGAAACATCCTGTGACGAGACTTCCGCCAGTATTGTCAAAGACGGGCGGCTGATCCTTTCCAATGTCGTTGCATCCAGCCTCAAGGACCACCAGAAGTACGGCGGGATCATCCCTGAGATTGCCTCCCGGCGTCAGCTGGAGTGGATCAATATTGTGAGCACCCGGGCTTTGGCAGCCGCTGGCCTTGCGTTGGAGAAGATCGATGCCATTGCTTTTACCAGGAACCCGGGTTTGATCGGTTCGCTCCTGGTTGGTGCGTCTTTTGCCAGCTCGCTCAGTTTTGCTTTGAAGAAGTCGCTGATCCCGGTCAATCACATTGAGGCGCACATTTACTCCAATTATCTGGTCGACAAGAAGGCGGATGAGGGGCAGGACCTTCTTGAAGAATTTCCGCTCCCTGCTGTCGGTCTGGTTGTTTCCGGCGGACATTCAAGCCTTTTTTTCATCAAGGACTTCAGGACTTTTCGTGTCTTCGGGCAGACTCGCGATGATGCACCCGGGGAGGCCTACGACAAGGTTGCGCGGATATTAAACCTGGGCTATCCGGGCGGTCCGGTTATTGACAAATTGGCCCAAACAGTAAGGGATAACGATATTCGATTTTCCTGCGCCAGCCTTGAGGGGACCAATGACTTCAGTTTCAGCGGCATCAAGACCGCGGTGCTTTATTACACCCAGCGGCATTCGGCGAGCAAGGATTTCAGCATTCCGCGGGTCGCCCATGCCTTTCAGGAGGGTGTAGTGAACGTTTTGGTTGAAAAGGCGCTTTTGGCCTGCCGCCGCAAGAAGGCCACAACGCTCCTTATCGGCGGAGGCGTGGCGGCGAATTCCTCTCTCAGGACCCGGTTGGAGGAACGTGCCAAGGCTGCCGGAGTGCGGGTCCATTTTCCACCGCTGCCTTTGTGCATGGACAATGCTGCCATGGTCGCTGGCCTGGCTTATCATCATGCGTCTTCCGTGAAAAAGCCGGCCATGTGTTGACTTGCCACGCACAATCTGTTATAAAATGACTGTTATTGCAACCATCCTACCAGGGAGTATCGATTATGGCTTTCGGCGAGAAAAAAGCCCCCCGTATCGAAGAAACAACCAAGTCCATTGAGATCAATGCCGAGATGCACGGAAGTTTGACCTTCAAGGACCCGGTGGACCTGAAGATCAACGGCCAGTTCTCCGGCAGCCTGGACGTCCGCGGCACCCTGACGGTCGGCGGTAGGGCGCAGGTCGAGGCGAATATCAACGGCGACAATGTCATCATTGCCGGTAAGGTTAAGGGAAATGTCAGTGTCACGAAAATGCTGACGCTTCTTCCCACGGCGGTGTTGACCGGCGATATTAATACCCCGAAGCTGAACATCGTGGAGGGTGCGGTCTTCCAGGGCGGATGTCACATGACGGTTCAGGAGGCCAATGAATGGATGAATATCAAGGAATTGGCGATCTATCTTGAGCTCGATGAAGGGGCCATTGCGGAGCTTGTCCGTTCTGGAAAGATCCCGGTCATCCGCGAAGGCGAAAACCTCAAATTTGAACGCGCCCAGATCGATAACTGGGCCACTTCCGGCATGGTCAGATGACACAAAGCCCGTATGTGACAGTCAGGGAGGCCGCGCAGATAATCGGTGTTTCCGAGGGCAAGGTCATGGAGCTTTCCGAGCAGAAGAAGCTCATGTCCTACCGGATCGCGGACCAGTATCTTCGCTTCAAGCGCGTCGAGGTCCAGCAGCTGAAATCCTCCGGCACCATTGTCTCCGAGAATGTGAAATTCCCGTATACCTTCCAGGAACGGCTGAGAGATTTTTTTGCTTATAATGATTTCTATGTCGTTTCTTTCGTCGTGATCATAGCGCTTCTGGCGATCATCTTTTTTTCCAAATAACCTGCTATTCCGTCTGAAAAATCCTTGATATTTTTTTACCTTTAGCATAAAATGCAACCCGCTTTCTGGCGGAGTAGCTCAGCCTGATAGAGCAATCGGTTCATACCCGATGTGTCACTGGTTTAAATCCAGTCTCCGCCACCATTTATGCATCTCTTCTTGAAAGAGGAGAGATAGAATTAGCCCTGATCGGGATATCCGGTCAGGGCTTTCTTTATGTTCAAACACTTCAAACAGTTACGACATCTATTTTTGGCGGCTAGTCTTGTTTTTCGTTCGTTCTAAAATCTCATCCTTCACAGCCCTGAAAATCGCTCAAAAGTTATCTCTCTATCTCTAATATCGAGTCGTTTTAGCCCTGCGCAGTTTCTCGATATGTACGCATATTACTCATAAATATGAATAGGAAAAAGTACGAGAAACTGGCTTTGGGGGTGATTCTATCTCTAAATCAGGAGGTGTTTGATTATTCTGACTGTATTGTTGGTTATTATTTGGATTTATTTGTTTTTCGAGGGCTATTTGTTTGACCCCACTCGCACATCAGGTCGAGGATGGGTAAAAGCGAAGACCCCTTCTTCGTCAGGGCGTGACCCCACCCCCAAATTAAACCACCTGCAACAAGAGTTCCTGGGCGTTTTTGGTTAACTGCTCCTGTTCACATTCCTTCAAAAATTTTTGCCTCTTTGAAGTTTTGAATGGGTAATCGGTTATAATCCTGGGAGGCGTT
>JADFXE010000076.1 GCA_015233705.1 Candidatus Omnitrophota bacterium | reverse complement strand
AGACGATATCCGTCGCGCCGGTTGGGGTCTTTTCCACGAGCGAGAAGATGGAGCTCTGGGGTTTTCTGGGGGCGATGGCGCTGGTTATTATCGTTGGTATCATCGCCATCGTGAAGCTTGTCCGCCGCGGACCTGTGACGAGTTTTGATTGCTGGATGAATAAATATTGGAGAGTTGTTAGCTTCTTTTTTTTCCTGACAATGGCTGAGGTATTCTTTTTCAGCGTGCCAACATTCTTTAACGTTTGTCTTGCGTTAGTCCTGTCAGCAGCGGGGTTCGCCATATTTGTCTTCAATCGCTCGGGGATTCAATATGGACTGAGAACGCTCCTGGGTTTTGTCTTATGGTTGGGTCTTCTTCAGATGTATTATCTGGCCGACATTTCGCTTTTCCCGATATCCGGCAGGATCGATAACGTTTTCAGGCAGGAACAGTTGAAGCGGCTTTTTGGAGCGAAGCAGGATTTGTCCAGATGCGACGCGTTGATCAGGGAAGGCGTCGAGGCAGTCCTGAGGGAGCCGCCATTTGGCATTGACCCGAAAGAGATCGAGAAGATAGACGTGGAAAACTATATCTTGCAGACAGCGGTAGTTCGGCTCAAAGATGGTTCGGAATACGACGTTGATTTAAGATATCCCAATCTTACGTGCGAGACACGGGAAAGCCTGTTACGAAAGAAGATGGAGCAATTTACCAAAGAGGATCGTCAGAGGGCAGAGCAGGAGATGCAAAAGTCAGAACAGGAGATAGCGCGGAAGAAAGAGGGGTACCGGAAAAAGCTCGATGATGATTTTAATAAAGGCATGGATCAACGGCGGAAAGATTATAAAGAACTCGAACAGGAAACCCAGGATCTTCGCGAAAGGCTCAAGAAGTCTTTTCTTCCAAAATCTCAAGACCAACCGAAGTCTGAGGAAAGAAAACCGACTGTGGCGCCGAAGGGCAATGGCTTCGCGCACTTTGGCGTCTTGTTGGCGCTTGCGGTCGCAGCGATGGCGACGCTGGCCGTTGCCGCGTTGCCGCACGCCGGCCTGGTCCTTGTCTTGATCGCAGCCTGCTTTGTCGTCGGTTTAGCGTGGACGGAAGGGAATCCGGTTGTCCTTGTCGGAAAACCCCAAAGTGGCCGTGAGGTTGATGAAGCCGATCCTGATAGGAAGGCGGTGAAAGTAAACAGGCATGGCGTTGCCGGCACCGACCGTAACGAACTTTTTTGGGCCAGTTTTGTAATCAATCCCGATGTTGATCGCAACTGTGGAAGACAAAATAGTGTAAAAGGCCCCGGAATCCACATAAGCCCGGACAATGATAGACGTGGCAGGGCCGGGAACCGGCAGGCCAAGAAATCGCCGGACAAGACCATGTCAATCGCCGTTGCCCAGGATGTGGCGCGTACGTTCGCGAAAGAGGGCAAGATAGCCGCCGCTGAAATGTATGCGGGAATGTGTGCGCCCATGGGTCTGGCGTTCCGGCAGTGGCGGATAGAGACCTATGGCCCGCAGCCACCGCCCATGGATGTGGTGCGCACGTGGATTTCCCGCGTCAACGCCAGAGGCGAGATCGAATATCATCCTGCCTTTAAATATCTTGAACGTAACTCGCCCGACATTGCTCTTTTGATCCGCCGCCATGAAGAACTCCATCAGCTTAATCCCGGCCTCGACGACATGCAGTTGTGTCGCATCCAGGTTTTTGAAATGAGCCGAAGGGATTTTCTGGGCACAGGGGGTCTGGCCGGCGCTGCGCCGATGTTTGAGCCGATGTTGGCGCCGTTGAAAGCCTGGAAGACCATCGTGGAGGCGCTTTACGATCCGGCCTTGTATCTTCAATCAAAAGCGGCACAGGATAGATTACTGCAATATTTGGTGGAGTATGGGTGTGTGAAGTCAGGCGTAGACAACCGGAAACTTGTGGACAGTACGCCTGTTCATCTTTTGCCCCGAAGACTTGCCGACGAGTATGGAATACACGTATCTTACTATGGCGCTCCTGATGCCCGGCTTGATTGGGACGGGTGCGTGTTAAGTCTTGTAAAAAAAGACCTTTTGGACCGTTTGCCCTTGGATGCACAGGGCGCCATTCTAAAGGCTTCTTGCACTCCAGGAGAATTGAACCCGAATGAACGTGGGGTTGAATTCCGGCATCTTGGTCTCCCGCGGAGATTGGGCGCCGTGTTGGAACAGGGAGGGCTTAGGCTCGATGAGAATTTCAGGCTCAAGCAGGCAGACGAACTCCTCCGGAAGCTGCAAAGCCCGGAGAGCGAAGTCCGTGAGAATTTGAATAGAAAAGTCGAAGCCGCTGCCCGTCAGGAAGCATTGGAACAAGAGGAAAGGGAGCGGCGAGAAAGGGAACGGCGCGCGCAATGGGAAGAGGACGGCAGACGGCGTGTCGAAGAATACAGAAAGGCTCAAGAGGCGGAACACGTAAAAACACTGGCGGCCCGAGAATACGCGTATGCCCTTGAGGCACTTTTGACCGGACGGATCCGCGATCTTGAGACAGATTACGTTGTTTGTGAGCTCGACGTAGCACAATACGAGGTTGCTTACGATCATTTGGCTGCTCGCGTGGTCGAGATCGAACAAAGAGAGCTTCTTCTTAATTGCGTTGTCCTGGCCCTTCCGCCGGAGTTGCGCCAGGATTTCATCAACCGGCTCAACCCGGAGGAAGACGTTGCCGGACGGTCTATTTATCTGCAAACCGCCCAGCGCATCTTGGCGGCGGATAAATTCAGGCAGGCCGCCGATGGGGTCTTTGTCACAAGAAATCCCGACGGTACTTTGCATGCCAGCCGCGAGCGGGCCGAGGGTAGCGTGCCTATTCTCAGCTTCGATTCCGCGCCGGACGATCTCGTTGGCGCCAAGAATCAGCCGCAGGAACAACACGCCGCGCCGGTAAAACGGAGCGACGATGTCACCGGGACGCCTGCGCAGGAAATCAGAAAGGCCTGGGCTGATCTGAAGGCACGCATTGCTCCGCAGTTGACGACACTTTTGGGTCTTATGGAGAAGGGAGCCAGGCAGTCATGGACCAGGAAGGAAGCCCGGACGTATAACGCTCTGATGAAGGCGTTTCGCGGATTCTGGCTCAAGTATCACGATGAAATGGCGCAGTCACGGCCCAATAAAGATTTTTGGAATTTTGTTGCCGGGATGTTTGATTGGGCCGTCTGTCAACATATTGGCTATGCCGGGCTTTATGCGCAGAGGATGTGCGATGGCGATCCGTGGCAAGACGAGTGGCGTAACGAGATTGCAGAGTATTTGCGCAGTTTTAAAGTCACCGATCGTTATTTGAGCAGTTTGACCGAGGTTCGTATCTCATCGCCTGGATTTGATCGTGCGAGTATGTTTATTCCGGGAGCCATGAATCAGCGTCCGCGGCGCGACTTCAAGTATCTTGTGGTCGGCCTGGATAAAGTGGTTGAGGATAAAACGTGGGGCGCTCGTCAGAAAAGAGCTGTCCAGCCGCGTGCGTCGCGCGTAATTGCCTCCGGCCGGGCGCGGATCAACACAAGCGCGCCGTGCACGGCGCCGGGAGAACGGAGCGACGATGTCACCGGGACGTCTGCGGCGAAAATCAGAAAGGCCTGGGCTGATCTGAAGGCGCGCATCGCTCCGCGCCAGGAGCATAACGGCGCGTACAAAGGGACAAGGGCGCAAATGATCAAGGGCATCAGGGGCAACGGGTTAACGCACCTCGGCGTTCTGATCGCGGTTGCAGTTGCCGGCCTTGCGGCGTTCATCTTCGGCCCCGCGGTCGTGCACGGCATTGCGCAGATTATCCAGACGTCTGGAGAATTCAGCACGCACGCGGCCCAGGCTCCGCCGGGATCGCTTATCAGCACGTTGCTCGTTCCGGCCCTGGCCTGTCTGCCGTTTATGATGTGTGCCGTGAAAGATTCTTTCGCAGTGCCTGCCCGTCACAGTGAAGATCTTGAGAAAGACAAATCCAGGTTGCGTTCGCAAGCAGATGCGTTCTTGAGGCGGACAGGGGCTACTTATACGCAAGACAAGATGATTGAAGAGGCATCCACAAGCGCCGGCAGCCCGGCGGCCAGGATGACCGTCTTCAGTTCCTGGCCCTGCATGCTCCAATGGTTTAAGAATGCCGACAACGTCAAGGATATTTCACGGGTGGTTATGCTTCCCTATATGGAAGGCCTTGCGCATCGGTACCGGTTGGGGGCTTTTCTAGAGATGATGGATAAAAATTGCCAACCGGGCAAGATCCATAGGTCGAGGTTCTACCCCGCTGCGGTTAACGTTGTAGACAGGCGGGGGAGAAAGATCGCGTATGTCCTTATGAGCGAGTTGGAGGCGGAGCATCCTCAACCATTGGACGGAGTGACCGTGGTCCATCACCGCACGTCGGCCGAAGAGGCTGCGGCTGTCATTCGCCACGGTTTTTATACAATTCCGGGACGGATCAATTTTAACGGGTGCGATTCCTGCAGGAACGATCTTATCAACGTTGTCTTTGCGATTCCGAGCAGAGACCTGCTTTATTCGCAACGGGCAGGAGGAATGTTTTGCGCGGGCGCGACAATGGCCGAGAAGAAAATGGGCAGGAGATTGCCTGCGGCCGTGCGTCGGAAGTTCATGGAGATCGCCCAACGGCTGGATATGCGATCGTCACGTGGTTTCGACGCGTCTTATTTTTCCCGGATGAAAGCAGACACCTTGTTGCTGGGGGAAAGGTCCGGTTTCCTGACGCACTTCCCGCCGGAGACGGTTAATGTCGAAGAAACGGTCAGGCTGAACCGGGAGAGGGTATCCACCGGAAAATTGGACCGGAATGTTCTCGCGAAATTCTTGGCGGCGCTGGTCCGGCGACCAGCCTCAGGGCCAGCGGCCGCCGCAGACCCCCGCAGCGCCGGCCTTGCGCATGCTGGCCTGCTGGTGGTCGCGCCGTTTAAGGTTGTTGGCGGAAAGCTGGTCTTCTCAGCGGCCGGATTGTGGTGGGGCCTGGCGGTTCTGGTGATCGTGCTGGCGGTGAGTACTTTGAAGGGAATCTTGGGTTGGTTGGCGAGAAAGTGTCGGTTCTGGGATACAAGCGCGGCCGCGGCGATCGGCGTAGTCAAGTTTGCCAGCCCGCTTTTTGCCGGAGCCTTTGCCTGCGCCGGCCTGCTGTCGGTCTGGCCTGATAAAGCGGCCTCTCTTTCGTCGATAAAACAGCCTGTGGGGATCGTTTTACCAGAAGAAGCGAAACAGATCCCGGGCAGGGACAGTTCACCATTGCGTCAGGACAAAAGTTTGAGAAATTCTC
Organism: Candidatus Omnitrophota bacterium; assembly: GCA_015233705.1. The sequence continues at coordinate 749 of JADFXE010000076.1, read as the reverse complement.
CGGGGCGGACGATTTTAATACCGTGGAATATCTTGAGATCAAGCAGGTGGCTGTCAAGACTGACGATGCAGTTGGCCCGCGCGGCAAAGGCCGCTTCCAGGAACTTGTCGTCTTTAAGGTCGACAGAGGCTCCTTTAAATAAACGGGCAGGCGTCACAAGAATAGCGTGTCTATGGATATTTTCAATTAATGAATTGGCATCTTCTTTATGGATCTTTTTACGGAATTTTGTCCGGCCCAGCACGTCTTTCAATTCTTCCAGCGTGGCCGCTGAGACGACGGGGACGAAGACATTTTCATTCATGGCATTGATGACCCGGCGCGGCGTTCCGGTCCTGGAGCATAAGCCGGAAACAAAGACGCTGGTATCAATGATGGCCTTGAGCATGCTTTTCTTTACGGCGATCGTGGATTTCTTTAAGAATTTCGCGGGTCGTTGTTCGGGGAGCTTTGCGCGCATCAATGCGCGACAGAATAGCGCGCACTTTCAAACGGGCGGACATATCCTGAAACCTGTCGGCCAACCTGATCTTTTCTTCATCAGGCATCTGGTCGACCGCGTTGATAATTTGTTCAGCGCTAAGATCAAACGTTACTTTGGACATTTCATATCTCCTTTACTTAATAGAAAGATTACACGATTTCTAGGAAGAAGTCAACTTTGGTCAAGAACGCCAAGCCCTGCGGTCGCTGTGCGCCAGGAGCATAACGGCGCGTACAAAGGGACAAGGGCGCAAATGATCAAGGGC
>JADFXE010000007.1:12519-25976 GCA_015233705.1 Candidatus Omnitrophota bacterium | reverse complement strand
ACCGACGCCGTCAGCTTGAAATCCGCAACGGCCAGCGCGGTCGCGGTCGTGCCGGCGAGGAGAAGAAATACCTGGCCGAAAAGGAAAAGGTCGACGCCAAGGTCGCCGAGCTTATTGACAAGTCGCAGGGCTTTGAGGCGCAGCGACGGGAGGCAATGCAGGGCATTGACAAGCAGTCCCTGGCCCTTTACGAGCGCATTGTCGAGAACCGCGAGGGGCTGGCCCTGGTGCCGGTCATCAGTAATGCCTGTGGCGGCTGTTTCATGAACACGCCGGCCCAGGTCCTCAACAAGATCAGAATGTACGACGAGCTTGTGCGCTGCGAGCGCTGCGCGCGGCTTTTATATATCCAGGAAGAACTGTGATGAAGGTCTTTGAGATCTTCACGGATGGCGCCTGCAGCGGCAATCCCGGTCCGGCGGGGATCGGTGTTTTTATCACCTGCGACGGCAAGACCGTTAAGACCGTGTCCGAGCCGATCGGCGAGACAACGAACAATGTCGCCGAGTACAAGGCCATGATCCGCGGCCTGGTTGAGCTGGGCACGCTCAAGGCCGAGCATATCAAGGTTCGCACCGACAGTCAGCTTTTGTTCTATCAGCTCAAGGGCGAGTACAAGGTGAAGCATCCGAACATGATCCCGCTTCATCAGGAAGCCCTGCAGCTTTTGAAAGGTTTCAAGAAGGTTGAGTTTAAAGTGGTCCCGCGGGAGGAGAACAAGGAAGCCGACCGCCTGGCCACGTCCGCTCTTAGAAAAAAAGTGAGCCATGATGGCCGCTCTGATGTTTTTTACATCGGAGAGGAAAGTCCGAGCTCCGCAGGATAATGCATCCCGATAACGCGGGAAACGCCGGTTTCGGCCGGCGGGTGATCAGAGCCACAGAGACGAGCCCCTTCAGTGGGGAGTGAAACGCGGCAATCTCTGCATGGAGCAAGGCCAGACAGAGGAGAGTTCTCAGGCGTCAACCATCGGGGCAGGCGTAACAGCTGCCCTGACCTTGATGGAAAGATATGCCTGAGGCGCGATGCTATCCGCATCGTCCGTATCTTCGGGTAGGCCGCAAGAGTCCCCCGGGCAACCGGAGGAGTCAGTTGGATGGCCATCCCCGACGCGCAAGCGAGGGAACAGAACTCGGCTTATGTGGCTCACTTGATTTGATAGAAAAGTCAGACGGGAGATTGCTGACGGGTAGATTTTATTAACAGTGGTTAAGGAGGTATCATGTCAGGTCATTCAAAATGGGCAAAAATCAAGCATGCAAAAGGCGCGGCAGACGCCAAACGGGGTGCCGCATTCACCAAGATCACGCGTGAGATCACGACAGCGGCCAAAGAAGGCGGTGGCGACCCGAACACAAATCCCCGTCTGCGGACAGCGATCGCCCGCGCGCGTACGATCAATATGCCGTCATCGAATATTGAGAACGGGATCAAGAAAGGGACCGGGGAACTTCCCGGAGTTGTTTATGAGTCGTTTACGTTTGATGCTTATGCACAGGGCGGGGTCGCGCTCTTTATCGAAGGGTTGACGGATAACAAGAACCGTACGACCGCGGAAGTGCGTAACATTCTCAACAAGAAAAACGGCAGTCTGGCGAGCCCGGGCAGCACGGCGTTTTTGTTCAACAAGAAGGGTTTGATCGTTGTCGAAGCCAAGGCGATCGCGGAAGATCAGCTGATGGATATCGTTCTGGAAGCGGGCGCTGAAGACATGTCAACGCAGGGAGATGTGTACGAGATCACGACTCCTCCGGCAGTTTTGGAAGCGGTTCGTTCCGCGCTCGAGGCCAAGAAGGTTGCGATCAAGTCAGCTGAGGTCACAATGCTTCCGACCACGACCGTTAAGGTCGCGGGAGTCAATGAAGTGAAGACCGTGCTTGGCGTGATCGAAGCGCTGGAAGATTACGAGGATGTCCAGAACGTCTACGCCAACTTTGATATTTCCGATGAGGACATGGCCGCAGCAACGGCCGAGTAAGTATTCATGCGGTGGCTGGGTTAGCGGCTGGGGATCGGTGCTATGAAGATCTTGGGCATTGACCCGGGCCTGAAGGCCACGGGGTTCGGAGTGATCGAGATCGACAGCGCGGGGCGGGTGAAGCCGATCGACGTCGGCACGATCGAGCCCAGGGCGCGCGATACGATCGAGAACAAGCTCTTTAAGATACATACGCTTTTGGATGAGATCGTTGTCCGGCACAGGCCGGACGTGCTGGTCCTGGAAAAGTTGTATGCCCATTACAAGCATCCTTTGACCGCCTCGATCATGGGGCATGCGCGCGGTGTCATTTGTCTGGTGTGCGCGCAGCGTCAGGTGAAGCTGGTGGAGTATAGCGTGAAGCGCATCCGCAAGGCCGTGGTCGGTAACGGGAACGCCACCAAGGAGCAGACCCGGCGCGTGGTGGCAAATGTGCTTAAGATCGATCCGGAAAGATTGACATTGGATGCATCTGATGCGCTCGCGCTCGCTCTGGGGCAGGCATCGATGAGCAGGTTCGTGCAATGATAGCTCGTCTTCAGGGAAAGATCGTTGAGAAAAAGGATCTCGCCGTTATCCTCGATGCCGGCGGGATTTTTTATGAGGTCCAGGTCCCTTCCTCGGTCGCGCAGCGGCTCGAAAGCGCCCAGGCGCCGGACGGCACGGTCACGCTGATCACGCATCATTATTTTCAGATCGGCCCTTCGTCGGGCATGCCGGTTTTGGTGGGATTTCTAAATGAGATCGAGAAGGAATTCTTTCTGCAGTTCATCTCTGTCTCGGGAATCGGTCCCAAGGCCGCTGTGAAGGCTCTTGACCGTTCGATCGCCGAGATTGCCGCGGCCATTGATCAGGGGGACATTGCTTTCTTAAAGACATTGCCGGGGATCGGCCAGCAGAAGGCCAAGGATGTGGTCGCGAAACTGCAGGGCAAGGTGAGCCGTTTCGGGCTCATTCAGGATAAGGCTGTGCGTGAGGAATCATCGGTTCCGGCGGCGTTCAGGGACGAAGCTCTGGAGGTCCTGGGTCAGCTTCAGTACAAGAAGGCCGAGGCTGAGGAGATGATCAGAAAAGCCTTGGAGCGCAACAAGGCGATCAGTACAGCGGAAGAACTTTTGAACGAGATCTATAAACAAAGGGTGGCACGCTGATGGACCAGGCACAGATGGATCATTTGAAGGGCGCAGTTGAGGCATTGTTGTTCGTAAGCGAGAAGCCGGTCACGCTTGACCAGCTGAAGGATGCGGTTGGCGCCGCGCATGTGGCGGATGTCCGCACGGCGGTGCAGACGCTCATGGCCGAGTACGCGCAGGTCAGCAGGGGCATCGCGATCATCGAGATCGCCAATGGTTTTCAGATGCTTTCGAGCCCGGCCTATGCCGCGTATATCCGTGAATTTTATAAGACACGCCATAAAGAGAAATTGTCGCGGCCGGCGCTGGAGACGCTTGCGATCATTGCCTACAAACAGCCAGTCTCGCGTACCGATGTGGAACTCATCCGTGGGGTTAACTCCGACGGAGTTGTCATGCATTTGCTGAACAAGGGGCTGATCAAGATCACAGGCCGCAAGGAAGTCCCGGGACGGCCCTATGTTTACGGCACGACCCAGCAGTTCCTGGAATATTTCGGCCTGCGCTCGCTGGAAGACCTTCCCAAATTGGAAGAGTTTCCCATGCTCATGGCCAAGACCAATGAAGTGGCTCCGACGGCCAATTCGGATCCTGCCGTTACTGAGGAGCCGCCTGTGGCTGAAGCTGCCCCAATGCCAGCGTCGACGACAGAAGAGGCGCCTGTGGTTACTTCGGTGACTCCGGAAGAGGTGCACGAGGAATTGGCCCGGGCACGCACGAGGCTTGATATTGAAGAACTGGAAAAAGGCGCCGGGGATATTCCCGGCTTTGTCGAACCGCAGACGCTGGGCGAATCCAGCGGGCAGGCGCGGCTCATGAGTGAGAACAGTTCTGAGGAGAAAGACAATGGATCTCAGCAAACTCCGCCGGAAAATTGATGTGATCGATACCAGGCTGATGGCTCTGTTAAGCGACCGTGCCCGCGTTTCACTTGAGGTCGGCAAGGCCAAGCTCAAGCACAACAAGGGGATCTATGCCCCTGAGCGCGAGCGTCAGGTTCTGGACCGTCTGAAGGCCCTGAACGAGGGCCCGATGTCTGGTGAGGCGGTCGAGGCTGTTTACCGCGAGATCATGTCTTCGTCGATCGCGTTGGAGAAGGCGCTGCGCATTTCTTATCTTGGAGCGGAAGGATCGAATTCCTATTCGGCAGCCCGCCGCAAGTTCGGTTCGCAGGTGACCTGTGTCGGCGTGCCGAGCATTTGGGAGGTTTTTCAGCGGGTTGAGCATGAGGATTGCGATTACGGGGTGGTGCCGATCGAGAATTCTGTCGAGGGCACCGTGACGCATACGGCGGATGTGCTGGCGGATTCCGAGCTGCAGGTCTGCGCTCAGGTCACGGTCAGGATCACGCACAATCTGATGGCCCAATGCCCGATTGAGAAGATCAGGAAAGTTTATTCCAACCCGCAGGTCTTGGGGCAGTGCCGGGCCTGGCTTCTGGCTCATCTTCCGCCGGAAAGGGTGGCGCAGGTCAGTGTAGCGTCGACAACAGATGCGGCCAAGATCGCGGCGAAGGAAAAAGGTGCGGCAGCGATCGCGCCTCTGGACTGCGCCAAGATCTACGGACTCAAGGTGCTCAAGGCGAACATTCAGGATATCGCGCACAATGCCACGCGATTCTTTGTGATCGGCCGTGAAGATGCCCCTCCGACGGGAAACGACCGCACGTCGATCGTGTTCTCGATCAAGGACCGGCCCGGCGTTCTGTACGCGATGCTGGCGCCTTTTGCCAGGAATACGATCAATCTGACCAAGATCGAATCCCGGCCGATCAAGAAGAAGGCGTGGGATTATTATTTCTTTGTGGACCTGGTCGGCCATCGTGAAGACAAGAAAGTGCAGAAGGCTTTGGGGCAGCTTGAGGGGATGTGCAAATTCCTCAAGGTCCTGGGCTCTTATCCGGCGTAAAGAAAGCACAGATATGATGAAAGAACGAGCGAATCCTAACATCCTAAAGATCAAGCCTTACGTTCCGGGAAAACCCATTGAAGAGGTCAAGCGCGAGCTGGGCTTGAAGGACGTGATCAAGCTGGCCTCCAATGAGAATCCGTACGGCCCGTCGGCCAAGGTGCTGAAGGCGATCGCCAAGGAAGCCAAGACCCTCAATCGCTATCCGGATGGTTCGTGTTTTGCGTTGCGCACGATGTTGGCCAAGCGTCTCAAGGTCGCGCCTGAGCAGTTTGTTTTTGGCTGCGGGTCAGATGAGGTCATCGTGCTGGCCTTGCGCGCTTTTATCAATGAAGGTGATGAGGTCGTGATGGCCAAGCCTTCGTTCTTGGTTTATTCCATTGCCTCGACTGCGGTCGGCGCCAAGCTGGTCGAGGTGCCGCTCAAGGGTCTGCGTTACGATCTTCCTGCGATGAAGGCTGCGATCACGCCCAGGACCAAGATCGTTTTTATCGGGAACCCGGACAACCCTTCAGGGCAGTATGCGACCAGAGCCGAGGTGGCCGAATTTTTGGACGGCCTGCCAGAGGATGTGCTGGTATTCTTCGACGAAGCCTATTTTGAATTTGCCGCCAAGCAGAAGGATTATCCGGACACGCTGGCGCTGGTGAGGGCACGCAAGAATATCATTGTGGCGCGGACTTTTTCCAAGATATATGGTCTGGCGGGCTTGCGTATCGGTTATGCGGCGGCTAGTCCCGAGGTCGCTGACCTGATGAACCGTGCGCGGGAGCCGTTCAATGTGACTTCCCTGGCGCAGGTCGCGGCTATGGCAGCGCTTGAGGATAGCGCATATTACCAGAAGATCCTGCGTGAAATCGGCCAAGAGCGGGAACTTCTTTGCAAGTCCCTGGCGAAAATGGGCATTGAGTTCAGTAAGGGCTGCACCAATTTCATCCAGGTCAAGGTTCCGAGAGATAGCCGCGAGGTTGCGCAGGCGCTTTTGAAGAAGGGCGTCATCATCCGCGACATGAGCGTGTGGGGCTTGCAGAATTATATCCGCGTGACGATCGGGACGCCGAAAGAGAACCTGAAGTTTCTCAAAGCACTGAAGGATGTCATATGATCATCGTTCTGAAGAAGAATGCGACGGAGGCTCAGGTCCAGCATATCGAGGAGAAGGCCAGGCTGCTGGGGCTCAAGGCCCATATCTCCCGCGGTGTTGAGCGCACGATCATCGGTTTTATCGGGCCTGAGGACAAGCTGCAGATGATCCCGCTGGAGACTTTCCCCGGCGTTGAGCAGGTCATGCCGGTTCTGGCGCCGTACAAGCTGGTCTCGCGTGAGTTCAAGCCGGATTATTCTGTGGTTAGGGTTAAGGACGGGGTGACGGCGGGCGGCAAGAAGGTCATTGCCATGGCCGGTCCCTGCGCGATCGAGAATTACGATATGCTTTTGTCGATCGCCAGGAAGGTCAAGGCCGCAGGCGCGACCGTACTGCGCGGCGGCGCTTTCAAGCCGCGGACCTCGCCGTATGATTTTCAGGGGTTGGGAGAAGAGGGGCTGCGCATTCTCAAGGCCGTGGGGGATGAGGTCGGGATCGCGACCGTGACCGAGGTCATGGACCCGCGCGATGTTGGGCTGATCTCGGGGTATGCCGACATGCTTCAGATCGGCGCACGCAACATGCAGAATTTCACCCTCCTTAAGGAAGTGGGAAAGGCCAGAAAGCCCGTGCTTCTCAAGCGCGGCATCAGCTCGACGATCAAGGAATGGCTCATGTCCGCCGAGTACATCCTGGCCAACGGCAATTTTGATGTGATCCTCTGCGAGCGGGGGATCCGCACTTTTGAGACCGAGACACGCAACACGCTCGACATTAACGCCATTCCGGTTGTAAAGGAGAAGTCGCATCTGCCGGTCATCATTGACCCGAGCCATGGCACGGGCCGCTGGTCGTTGGTGGCCAGTGTGGCTAAGGCCGGCATCGCGGCCGGGGCAGACGGGGTTGTTGTCGAGGTTCATGAGAATCCCGAGGAAGCTGTTTCTGACGGCGCGCAGTCGCTGTTACCGAAAAAATTTGAACAAATGATGAAGGATATCGCCGCGGTCGCCAAGGCCGTCGGCAGAGAGGCTTGAGACGTATGGTTTTCAGAAGAACACTCTTTCGTAAAGTAGCGATCCTGGGGACTGGGCTCATCGGCGGGTCGATCGGGTTGGCGTTGAGAAAACAGGGCATTGCCTCCGAGGTCGTCGGCCTGGGGCGCCAGGAGGCGTCGCTTAAGCTGGCGGTCGAGATGGGCGCGATCGACGAGGGTACGACCGATATCCGTAAGGCCATCGGCGGCGCGGATATGGTCATCCTGGCCGCTCCGGTCAAGGTCATTGCCGAGCAGATCAAGGATATCAGCAAGAACCTGCGTCGCGGCTGCATCGTGACGGACGTCGGGAGCACGAAATCCCTGGTCGTTGAGGCCGCGCAGAAATATTTTCCGCCGCATGTGCTGTTTGTCGGTTCACATCCGTTGACGGGTTCCGAGAAGAGCGGGATCGCCAGCGCGCGTCTGGACTTTTTCAAGGGTGGCGTCTGCATCCTGACCCCGACGGACAAGACCAACCGCCTGGCCAAGGATAAGGTCAAGCATTTCTGGGAGCTGTTGGGCATGCAGGTCCGTCTCATGGACCCGGTGAAGCACGACGAGGTCCTGGCGTATGTCAGCCACCTGCCGCACCTGGCGGCCTTTGGCCTGATCCGCGCCGTGCCGGATGAATTCCTGCAGCATGCCTCGAGCGGCTTTCGGGACACGACCCGGATCGCGGCATCTTCCTCCCAGATGTGGAGCGAGATCTGTTCCGCGAATTACCGCAATGTCCTCAAGAGCCTGGATGAGATGATCCGCAACCTCTCCGATATCCGCAAGGCTATCGTCGAGCAGGATGAGCAGACCCTGGCCACGTATTTCACCCAGGCCAAGGCCAAGCGGGAAGTGTTAGACAAGAAATAGACGGGACGGGAGTGGCAGATGACGGTTATTACAGTGGACGGTCCTGCGGGCGCAGGCAAGAGTACGGTTGCCAAGATGCTGGCCAAGAAGCTTGGGTTTGCTTTTATGGATACCGGCGCCATGTACCGGGCGCTGACGCTCAAGGCCATGCGCCATCAGGTGAAGCTGGATGATGAGAATGCTCTTGTGGCGCTGGCACACAAGACCCACATTGATCTGGTGAATGTGCCGGGCAAGCCGCTGCAGGTCCTGCTTGACGGGGAAGATGTTTCGGAAGCGATCCGGTCGCTGGATGTGACCAATAACACGTTTTATATCGCCCGGGCGCCGGGCGTGCGCGGCGTTATGGTCGAGTGGCAGCGCCAGTTGGGCGCGCGTCGGCCCATGGTCGGTGATGGACGCGATCTGGGCACGGTCGTTTTTCCCAAAGCGGATTTTAAATTTTATCTGGATGCGGATTTCAAGGTGCGTTGCCAGCGGAGGATCGACGAGCTTAAGGCCAAGGGCCAGGCGGTCGATGAGGCCGCGCTCGAGAAGGACCTGGCCGAGCGCGATCATGCGGATCTGACCCGCAAGGTCGGTCCTTTGAAGAAGGCGGATGATGCGATCATCATTGACTCGACGAACATGACGATCGATCAGGTCGTCGAGTTTTTGGTTGAGCACGTTCAGCGGGCTCGCGGATAAGCAGGCGGTAGATGAGAAGATGGGCCAAGATATATCTGACCAGCGCCTGGATCCCGGTGGTTTCCTTTAGTTCTTTTTATTTGCTGGTCTGGGGGCTTCATGCGTTGAATATCTTTTCCTGTCTTGGCGACAGGAAGGCGGATATTTCCGGTGTTCTTGTAGTGTTGGTGGGGATCTTCTTGTTCGCTATTCCTGTGGCAAGCATGTATCAATTACGCAAAGGTTTTTGGGAGAGGGCGGCGCTTAACGTGATATTGAGCTTTGTGTGTTTCCTGGCGCTCTCTTACGGCGGGTATGCGCGCATTGGTTTTTTTAAAGCCCCGATCGCCGGGAACTCTCTTCCGGTCAGCGATACTTCGAAAGCGTCACAGTAGCCGCAAGGCGCAACCGGTTAACTTTAAAGATATTGGATTCGATATTTTATGGATCAAGCCCTGATTCGCAATTTCTCCATCATCGCCCACATTGACCACGGCAAGTCCACGCTTGCTGACCGATTGATGCTGTTCTGCGGCGCGATCGATGAGCGCAGTTTCCACAACCAGATGCTGGATGACATGGACCTGGAGCGCGAGCGCGGCATCACGATCAAGGCGTCCGCTGTCCGCCTGACCTACAAGGCTAAGGATGGGAAAGAGTATCTTTTTAATCTGATCGACACGCCGGGACACGTGGATTTTACTTACGAGGTTGAGAAATCCCTCAAGGCCTGCGAGGGTGCGCTCCTGATCGTGGATGCGACCCAGGGCGTTGAATCGCAGACCGTGGCTAATTATTACCTGGCCATCAACAACAACCTTGAGATCCTTCCGGTCATCAACAAGATCGACGTGGCCTCCATTGACCTAGAGGAGGCGGTCCGCAAGTTCGCGGAGATCCTCAAGTTCAAGCCCCAGGACATCCAGAAGGTCTCAGCCAAGGCCGGCACGAACATCGGCGAGCTTTTCGAGAAGATCGTGTCCTTCATTCCTTCGCCTTACGGCGAGGAGTCCAAGCCGTTAAAGGCCCTGGTCTTTGACATGAAATATGATGTTTATAAGGGCATTGTCATTTTTATTCGTATCATCGACGGGAAACTGGCGGTCGGCACGCGCATCCGCATGATGCACACTGGCAAGGAGTTTACGGTCGAGGGCATGGGGTGCTACACGCCCTTTGACCAGAAGATCAAGGAGCTGGGCACCGGTGAGGTCGGATACCTGACCTGTAATGTCCGCGATCCGCATGAGGTGCGCGTCGGCGATACGATCACCGATGTGGCCAATCCGTGCGACGCGCCGCTGGAAGGTTACCGCCAGTGAAAGCCGCTGGTTTGTTGCGGCGTCTATCCGGTCACGGCCGATCAATACATGGATCTCCGGGAGGCGATCGACAAGCTGCGTCTAAGCGACCCGAGCTTTACCTACGAGCCTGAGTCATCGCAATCCTTTGGTCACGGCTTCCGCTGCGGATTCCTGGGCCTGCTGCACATGGAGGTCATCCAGGAGCGCCTGGAGCGGGAGTACAATTTGAGTCTGGTTCTGACGACGCCCAACGTCGGTTACCGCTACGAGACCAAGAATGGCGAAATGATGGAGATCGAGAATCCCTCGGAGCTTCCGGGCACGACGGATGTCAAGTCTGTCGAGGAGCCGTGTTTGAAGGTCTCGGTCCTGACGCCGGTCACCTGCATGGATGCGGTCATGGAGCTGGCCAAGAAAAAGCGCGGCGTTTATATCAAGAGCGAATATGTCTCGGACCGCATGCGGGTCATCTACGAGATTCCGCTCGCTGAGGTCATCGTGGACTTTAACGACTTGATCAAGTCGGCCACGCGCGGCTACGGATCGATCGATTATGAGTTCAGCGGCTACAAGGCGGCACCGATCGTCAAGATGGATATTCTTATTAATGATGAGGTTTGCGATGCCTTTTCGTGCCTGGTGCACAAGGAGCATGCTTATCCCAAAGGTGCGTCTTTGTGCGATAAGCTGAAGGAGTTGATCCCCGCGCAGTTGTTCGAGATCCGCATCCAGGCGTCCTGCGACGGGCGTATCATTGCCTCGTCCCGGATCAAGTCCATGGGCAAGAATGTGACCGCCAAGTGCTACGGCGGCGATATTTCCCGCAAGCGCAAGCTCTGGGAGAAGCAGAAGGAAGGCAAGAAAAAGCTTAAGTCGATCGGCCGGGTCGAAGTGCCGCAGGAGGCGTTCTTCGCGGCGCTGAAGATATAACAGGTTTTTTACGGAAGGTTGCCATGAACTGGAAGAAATTAAGAGGCCGGGTTCGTCCGGAGGATCTGAGCGCGTTTACCAAGGATCTCACCGGGCTTTGGGATGAGCTCCTGCAAAAGGGGTATCTTGATAAAAAGGGTTTGGTCACTCAGCGGCTGTATTATGAGGATCAGGAGGCCACGATCGCCCTCGGGCCTTTCAAGGTCTCGCTGGGGCCGAAGAAATTAAAAGATCCTTCGGCTGCCTTTGATGTGAGCCCGCAGTTTGCGGCCAGCAAGAAGGAGATCTTTTCATTCCTGCATTCTTCCTGCGAACGGGCAGCCTGGTGGGAGTGGGTCGATTCGTTCGTTGTGGCGCTGGTCCTGGCTTTCTTTATTCAGGCGTATTTTTTCCAGCCGTTCAAGATCCCGTCGGGTTCTATGCGCATGACTCTGATCGAGTCCGATCGGTTATTTGTGAACAAGCTTGTTTACGGTCCTTCCTGGGTGCCGCTTGAAGTCAGGCTTTTGTGGTGGAAGGTCGCGGACTCCAAAGGTTTTGCGCCATGGGAGAAACTGACGCGCCATCGTTTTCCGGGTTTCGCAAAGCCCAAGCGCGGGGATGTGGTCGTCTTTCGCTTCCCGGTCACGCAAGACAAGGATTTCATCAAGCGCCTGATCGCCGTTGGCGGCGAGACCGTGGAGATCAAAGGCGGCCGGATCTGGATCAATGACAAACCGGTGGAGGTCGGGCCCAAGGGGCTTTATTACCTTAACGCCGGCGATTACGGCCGGGCCGGGAACAAGATCAAGGTGCCGACCGGTTATTATTTTGTGATGGGTGACAATACGGGCTCGAGTTACGACGGGCGTTACTGGGGTTTCGTGCCGGAAGAGTTCTTGATCGGCAAGGCGGACTGCATTTTCTGGCCGCTGAACAGGATCAGGTGGATAAAATGAAAATTGAAAGAGTAGGAAGTAGGCAGTATAGAGTAAGCAGAGGGACAGGGAATGTTTTCTGCTTTCTGCTTTTTGCTTACTGCTTGCTTGTTGTTGCCGGCTGCGCCACCACCAAGCCTGCGCCGACCGGTTCTGCCGCGACCGTTGACCAGAAGTTCCAGGCCGTGGCCGTTGATATTTACAAGAATGAAGACTCGCGTTCGGCTGCGCAGAAGATCTTGGGCGTAACGAATGACAAGCCGGTCATCAAATATTCGCCTGTGACCGGCAAGCATTACAGCGGGGACCTGGAGTTCGATCCAGAGACCGGCGCGAAACTTAAAGTTGTCGAAGAGTGATCGCTGGCTGCCAGCCGGTGGCCTGTCGGAGCATTTTATGAAGCTAACTCTTGCCAATAAGATCACCATCGGTCGCTTCATCCTCATCCCGATCCTTGTCGCGACGATCCTGTCCTATACGCCGGATAAGGATCATTTGCGTTGGGTCGCATTGGGGATCTATCTTTTCGCCGAGATCACGGATGTTATTGACGGTTTCATCGCGCGGCATTTCCGTCAGAAGACCAAGGCCGGCTCAATCCTTGACCCGCTGGCGGACAAGGTTTTGTTTTTGGCTACGTTGCTTTGCCTTTACAAGATCGGCGGGGAATTCCATTGGCCCGGCCGCATGCCGCTGTGGTTGGTGGTCGCATTTTTTACGCGGGACACGCTGCTTCTTATCGGCGGGCTTTTGGTGGAGGTTAAGCGCGGGTTCATCGAGATCAAGCCGAATATCTGGGGTAAGCTCACGGCGTTCCTGCAGGTGATCTGCCTGGTCGCGGTCTTTCTTCAGTTATATGTTCCGCTTTTTGTGTGGGGGGCTGCGCTTGCGGTGACCGTTGTTTCAGGTGTCTTTTACATGGCAGAAGGGATCAAGGTGATCAACAATGATGGAAATCGTTAAACTTATTCTGACTGCAGGGCTTAGTTATCTTGTGGGCTCCATCCCGACGGCATTCATCTTTGGGAAGATCCTCAAGGGTATTGATATCCGCCAGTACGGGTCGGGGAATGTGGGCGCGACCAATGCCTTTCGGGTTTTGGGGAAGCGTTGGGGCACGATTGTCCTTGTGTTGGATATTATTAAGGGGATCGTTCCGGTTGTCCTGTTCGCCGGCCCCCTGAGTCCAGATGTTCCTGGGCGCATTGTCGCGGCTGTGGCTGCCGTGGTGGGGCATAACTGGACGTGTTTTCTGGGATTTAAGGGAGGAAAAGGTATTGCGACGAACCTTGGCGTGCTTATCGGTCTGACGGTCGCGATCCCTGATGTGCGTCTGCCGGTGGCGCTGTGTATCCTGAGCTGGCTGGCGTGTTTTCTTATGACCGCTTACGTGTCACTATCTTCGATCCTTGCGGCGGCGTTCTTGCCGGTCTTTATGATTGTGTTCGGTGCGCCGTTCTTGGTGATAGCGTTGAGTATCCTTTTCTGCTTCTTCGTCGTTCTTCGCCATCGGCCGAATATCCAAAGGCTTCTTAGCGGCATGGAACCCAGAGTCCCGCTGCCGTTTCATAAGAAATAGGTGGACTGTCTGTCTGTTTTGTTGAAGTGACCTCGATTGCGGTGGGGTTATGGCCCCG
>JADFXE010000007.1:0-12509 GCA_015233705.1 Candidatus Omnitrophota bacterium | reverse complement strand
AAAGGATGTTGGGGTTAATTCGGGCAACAACTTATGAGTGCTTTCGGTTTCGTTGTTGTTGGATCTTTGTTTTAGGAAAGATCCCGATACCCCGGCTCCCTATTGGTCGCCAGGTGGCATCGGGATGACTTCTTAAGAATCCTTAAAAAGTCACGGGCGGCTTCCTCGAGCCGCCCGTGGGTAAAGAAACTCTCCAAAAAACCAGCCGCCTCTAGGCTAAGGCCGCCGGCCCCTGTGTGGAGAGAACATGGGTCTTGTGTATGATCCGGATCAACAAACTGTGCGCATAATCGACCCGGTAAATGAACCTGTTCTTTTTAATATAGATCGCCCCTTTGACCTTGAAACGGAAATTCTCCTGTTGGGTCTCGGTGTTGATCCTCTTGGTCACGTAGATCTGGGCTGAAGGCGTCTCGTCTGGGATCATGTCCATAGAATTGACCAGGTAGATATAATTCTTGACCACGCGGCTGTCGCATTCCTTGGACGCCAGGGATTCGCGCACAGAAACAGCCCGGCCTTTATTCCCGGTCAGGTCGCGTTTTAAATAGGTCACGTTCTTCATATCCACTGCCTCCACCATGATTAAAGTATGCCATCCAGTTATGGCATAAACAAGGTGGCAAGGCCGGTTTGGGGAAATCGCTTTCTTTTACACAGGAAATTCGGGTTTTTCGGGAAAAAATAGTTATTGGGGACCTCAAATCGGGGCTTGTTTCCTTGATTTTCAGCAGAATCCTTGAGTGAAACAGGCGGATCATTTTTGGCGGAAAAATTTTTCAATAAATCCTATCGGTCTTTATTCCTTTTTGCTAAACTAGCAATGTTTTTAAGTCCCATGATCGGTTCATCAGCATGTTCAGAAGCATCCTGATCTTAGTACTAATAGTAAGCGCTGCCGGTTGCGCGAGTCTGCCCAAGGGTGGGGCGCCTTTAACGGGCCGGCCTTCACACATTTCGCAGCACGGCGCATTGTCTTCATCGACGGTGACTCACCAGGAAGCACCGGTTGGATTCGTGTTCGGTAAGACGGATTTCAAGGGGCTTTTGAAGGCGCCATATGTGAAGCTGACGATCGTCCGTAAGGATGATCCCAAGTCGGAGCTCTTTTTCTACGTCGGGTCCAAGGCCAACCAAAGTGTTACGCCCTGGCATGAAGGCAAGACCATTGAACCGGGATATTTTTATCTGCAGCTTGCGCCCGGTGACTATGAGATCACCTCGATCGCGATTCCCGTAGGATCGACTGAGGCAGAGGAGACGGTTGCGCTGGATTTCAGGGTCACCCAGGACAAGCTCCATTATCTTGGGACGCTGGATGTGGCTGGGACAAAGGAAAAGGTGAAGTTGGGTGGGGTTCCAGTGATGAAGCCGGGGTTTGAGTACGAGCTTCTTATTCGGGATGAGTTCGCAGAAGCCACGGCCCAGCTTCCGCCAGAGACATCAGCGCGCGGTTTGAGACTCGAGAAAATGCTTTTTCAGACGGCAACACCGCATCAGGAATAAGGTCCTGGTGTGTGGAGATATCGTATCGGTAAAGTGTTAACAAAGGAGGACGCAGTGTATTATCGTTTGATCATGGTGTGTATCGCAGGATTGGCCCTGGCCGGGTGCGCGACAACGGCCCAGCCAAAAGTTTCTCCGGTAAATCAGCTGCAGAATCAGGTCGTGGACCTTCAGCAGCGCATGGAGGAGCAGGAGAAGGAAGTTGTGAACCTTAAGTATGAAGTGAAAGACCTCACTGGTAAGGTTGAGACTCAGCCTGGTGAAGAGGCTCAGGATTCTGAGACCGTCAAGGTGAAGGGCAAGGCCAAGGTTTCCGGCGCCAAGGTGGTCCAGGGCGAACAGCCTTCGTTCATCAAGGTGGGGGTCAGCGTTGCCGAGGTCCAGAAGGCCCTCAAAGGTGCGGGGCTTTACGAGGGCACTATTGACGGGAAGGTCGGCAGCAAGACCCGCTCGGCGATCATCGAGTTCCAGAAACAGCACGGGCTTAAATCCGATGGTGTGATCGGGCAGAAGACCTGGAATGAGCTCAAGACCTATTTGAGCGAGTAAGGCATTGATCAGGGACAGCTCCCTTTCGTAGAATGACCGTCACGGACGTTCTGTGGAATGAAAGGGAGCTGTTCCTTTTTAGGAGTGATCTCGATGCGGTCCATCCTCACGGTCACGCTGAATCCTGCCCTGGACAAGATTGTTCATCCGGACAAGACGCTGGTCGTTCCCGGCGGGAAAGGCGTGAATGTATCACGCGCCTTGAAGGCTTTGGAAGTTGACAGCGAAAGTCTGGTCGCGGTCGCTGGCCGCAACGGGCGGGCGCTTGTCAAGGCCATGAAGGCCGAAGGGCTGGTGCCGCTAGTCTTTGAGGTGTCCGGCGAGACCAGGGTGAACCTGACGCAGGCCGGCGGGGAAGGCGAGGATGCCTCGCGCAAGATCGAGCCTGGTCCCGAATGGACCGAGGCACAGCTCAAGCGGTTTCTGAAATCTTTCCCTGCGATCGTCAAAGGCCGGGCGCTGGTGGTCTTTTCCGGCAGCCTTCCTCCCGGCATACCGAACAAAACCTATCACGATCTGATTCGTCTGGCGCATAAGGAAGGCGTGGCCACGGTCCTGGATGCCCGCGGTCCTGCCTTGCGTTTCGGGATCAAGGCCAAACCTTTTGCCGTGAAGCCGAATCGCGAAGAGGCGGAAGAATTCCTAAAAAGCAAGATCGTTTCCCGCGAGGACATCAAGAAGGCTTTGCAATCGTTCCTGGATTGTGGTATGAAGATGGTCCTCCTGACCCTCGGGATCGAAGGTCTGGCCGCGGCAGATGGCGCGGAATGCTGGCTCGTTCGGACGCAGAAGTTCCGGGGGCATGCGGTCGGCGCCGGGGACGCGGCCCTGGCCGGCGCGCTCGTCGCCATGATGAAGGCCCGGCCTTTCGTGGACCAGGTGCGCCTGGCGGCGGTGTGCGGCGGCGCTAATGTCCTGGGGCAGGTCCCGGGCGGCATCAGTCAGGAGACGTTAGCTCGTTCCGCCGTTGGGATCTCGCTGGAGCGCTTGTAGCTATCTATTAAAAGGATTGAATTATGTCTATCATTGATCAGGAAGAACGCGTCAGCAAACTGAAGAAACTTGATAACGCGACGAGCAAGGAACTGCGCGACATTGCGCATACCGGCGCCAAGGATTTCAAGACCGCCTGGCTGGCTTTCGCCCAGACGCTTTACGCCATCTGGCGTGACAAACTTTTTGAGTATTGGGGCTATGACCGCTTCGATCAGTATGTCGAGCGCGAGCTGGGGCTGAAAAAGTCCCTGGCCCTCAGGCTGGTCAAGACCTACGCCTTCGTCGAGCAGCAGGAACCGGAATATCTCAAAAAAGAGTATCTGGAGGAGAGGAACCCGGCGTCTTTGCCCGAGGTGGATGCGATCCATGTCCTGCGGCTGGCCAAGGGCAAGAAGGAACTGACCCGCCAGGATTATTCAGATCTCAGGCGTCAGGTGTTTGACAAGGGCAGCCCGGCAGCCGTCGTGCGCAAGGATCTGGCCGTGATCATGAAGGAGCGCAAGCAGGTCGATCCCGACGAGGAGCGCGCCCAGCGCAGTGCGGCCGCGGTTCGCAAGTTCCTTAACGCCATCCGCTCCTTCAAGAAGGACGCCGAGACGCTTAAGCTTATCAAGGCAAACCTGGTCAAGAAGGCGGAAGAGCTGTTCAAGGAACTAGAGGCAGAGATAGAACAATAGAAAGGTTTTCATGAAACTTACCAAGCCGCTTATCATTCTCGACCTGGAGACCACGGGAACGTGGATCGAGAAGGATCGCATTATCGAGATCGCGATGATCAAGGTCCTTCCGTCGGGGGAGAAGAACACTTATCATAAGCGGATCAATCCGGGGATGCCCATTCCTCAGGTTGTCGTTGAACTGACCGGCATATCCAACGAGGATGTCAAGGCTGCGCCGTCTTTCAAGGATGTGGTCAAGGAGGTCCTGGATTTTATCGGCACCGCGGATATCGGCGGGTTTAACGTCGACAAGTTCGATCTTCCGCTTTTGGAGCGCGAGGTCCGTGATGCCGGCCTGTCATTTCTGGCCGCCACCCGGATCGTCTACGATGCCCAGAAAGTTTTTCACCTTAACGAGAAGCGCGACCTGACCGCGGCCTATGCGTTTTACTGCGGGCGGAAACTCGAGGGTGCGCATTCCGCGCTGGCCGATACTGCGGCCACGCTGGAGGTCTTGGAGGCACAGGTCGGGAAATACGGTGAAGGCGCGGATGCGATCGACACGTTGTCCCGGTTCGTCTACGTCGAGCGCCAGGAATTCTATGACACGGACCGCAAGTTTCGCTGGTGGAACGGCGAGCTTTACATGATGTTCGGTAAATACGCCAAGAAGGAAAGTCTGCGCGATATCGCCAGGAAAGATCCCGGCTATCTGGAGTGGATGTTGGGGAAAGATTTCACTGAGGACGTGAAGACGCTCGTCAGCGGCGCGCTCAAGGGGCAGTTCCCCAAGTATGAGGCGCCGAAGACAGTCGCAGATGATAAACATTAATTGATTGGGATTGCCGGTTTCCTTAAAAGAGTTGCATGCTCAGGCGCTCCCTGATAAAATAACGCCACTTTCAAGAGAAGATAAAACAAGGAGGAATCCATGGCTTTGGATAAAGGAAAAGGGTCTTGGCTCATTGCCGTTCTGGTCATCGTTGCGCTCGGTTTTATCTTTCTCGCTTTCAGCAAGGAAAAACCCAAGGCTTCACAGGCGCCGGCTCCTGAATCAAAGGCTGCTCCCAATATAAAAGCGGCCCATTCAACAGAGGAAGAGGCCGCTATCGGCCAGACCAAGCCCCAGCCGGCGGTGATTATGGCGCCTCAGCAGGTGACTCCCAGGGACACTTACGCGATCCAGGTGTATTCTTTCAAGGATAAGGCCCGCGCGGAAGCGGCACTGGACAAGCTTAAGGCCAAAAATTATAAGGCATATATTATGGTCAGCGATCTGGGCGCCCGCGGGGTCTGGTATCGTGTTCGTGTCGGCACCTTCACCAGTGAGGATGAGGCTAAAAAGATTTTTGACAGCGTTGCGAATGATTTCAAGAGCGGCATTATTGTGACGGAATAATCGCAACGAAGAGTTTGCAGAAAAAGGTGATTGAAATGGAAAAGATGTGAGTGTAATAAAACTTGTATGATTTTCAGGGAACGTCGTAAGGCGTTCCCTTTTTCTTTCTTTGAAGGAAAAAGGTCAGAAAAAACTTTCCGAGACGGGTCGGAGTGCATATAATACATAAAAATTGCCTAATAGGCGCGATTGGGTAAGAAGAAAGATAAGACGTAATATCTGATGAAGATCCTCATTGTTGACGATTCGCTTTTGGACCGCAAGCTCCTGTCGCGGACTCTGACCAATGCCGGGGTGAAGGAGGAGATCCTTCAGGCGGATAATGGTGAGGCTGCCTTGGGGATTATCGCGCAGAATATCGGCGAGATCGGGCTCATGTTCCTTGACTATCAAATGCCCAACATGTCGGGAGTTGAGCTCATGGGCGGCCTGGTCAAGGTTCCGGCAACGGCGAATATCCCCATTATCATGATCACAGCTTCCTCGGCCGAGGAAAGTAAGCAGGCGGCGTATACGGTCAATCCCAAGTTGGCCGGGTATATCATCAAGCCATACAAGCCGGACGTCATCATTGCGGCGATAAAGCCTTATGTCGGAATTTGATCAGGTCCTTCCCAGCCTTTTTACGCAAGAAGCCCTGCATGATCTGTCGCTGGTCTTGTCCGCCGCTGTGGCCAAGATGCTGCGCGTGAAGGGCGATATTTATCTTTCGCCAACCCCGGTGATCCGGGAGCGGAAGATCGTCCAGTTCGGCAAGCGCATGCGTGTTGACGGCCTGGAGAAGTTTGGCGTTAGGACAATTCTGTCGAGCATTAATTTCTACCGGGACAAAGAGCGCATGGAGCAGGGCCGGCCGATTGGGGTTCTGGTGATCTATATTCCGGCGGATTACATTGCGCGCCTGATGTGGCTTTTGGAATACGGGCGTATCGATGAGGATAACGAGGGGGTTATTCTAGACGCTTGCGGAACCCTGACCAACCTGATCGCCGGCTATTTCGTCAAAGAGCTTTCCGGGCTCGGGTATATCTTCCTTGAGATGTCGCATTTTGACAGCTACATTAATACGGCGGTTAACGGAGTTACTTTTTCTTCCGAGCAGGATTTCAAGCACGAGATTGAGTTCTACATCCGGGGTGAGAAAAAGATCGTAGCTGAACTTTCCATGGGCAAGTTGCCGAGGTATTGATAGTGGCAAAGAAAATTCTGATCGCAGATGATGACAAAACGCTAGCCAAACTCATGGGGTCATTCCTTGAGGAGAATGGTTATCAGGTCGTGCTCGCCTATGACGGGGAAGAGGCGCTGAAAAAGGTCCAGTATGAGATGCCGGACTTGATCCTTCTGGACGTGGTTATGCCCAAGATCAACGGTTATTCGTTTCTTTTTGAGGTCCGCAAGTTGGAGCAGGGGGCAGGGACGCCAATCATTGTCCTTACCTCCAAGGAAGATATGGGTGACATTTTCAAGGTGGAAGGGGTCAAGGAATACCTTGTTAAGCCTTTTCATAATAGAGAGCTCCTCGAGAAGATTAAAAAACATATCGGGTAGTCGTTTTAGGGATGAGGAAGTGCCAATGAAAATATCTAAGCCTGTTCTGGGAGTGCTCGTCATTCTGGTGTGTGTAGGCTCTGTTGCGTTTGCCCGCGCCATTCTTCTGAAGAAACAGCCGGTCATTTCCCTGCGGCCTTTGACGAGCGCTAATCCGCGGGCCAAAGGGGATTCGGCAGCGCCGATCAAGGTCGTTGAGTTTACAGATTTCCAGTGCCCGGCTTGCGCCAAGGCATCCGAGGCGGTGCACGATTTGGCGAATACTTACCCAAGTCGTATTTACATCGAGCTTAAGTACTTCCCGCTTCCCATGCATGCCTTTGCGAATCGTGCGGCCATGTACGCGGAGTGCGCGGCCCAGCAAGGCAAATTTTGGCCTTGGCACGATGTTATCTTTAAAAGCCAGTCAAGCTGGTCCAAGATGAGCATGGTTGATCCCTATTTCTCCCAACTGGCCGTGTCCATTGGGCTGGATGGTATCCGCATGGCGGCCTGTGTCAATAGCAGCCTGCCGCAGGAGAAGATCAAGAAGGATGTAATGGAAGGAGAGGGACTTCACGTGAACTCAACGCCGACATTCTTTGTCAACGGCAAGATGGCGGTTGGCAGAAAGAATTTTGTGGAAGCGGTGGAGGCCCTTATAAAACCCAATGCGAAATAATATTTTTGTTATCATTCGTTTGGTGCTGGGTGTTCTGTTCATTATCTCTGGTTTGGAGAAGGCGCTCGGCCCGACGGAGAACTTTCTGTATGTCATCCAGGGTTACGAGATCCTGCCGGATGCCCTGGCGCGCCTGGCCGCCGTTGGCTTTCCATGGATCGAGCTGATCGTTGGTGTTTTTATTCTGCTGGGGCTTTGGTTGGATGTGGCTCTTAAGGCGTTGGCCTTGATTTCCGTGTTCTTGATCGGTATGGTCGGTCAGGCGATTGCGCGCAATTTGCCGCTGGATAATTGTGGATGTTTCGGCAGCCTGATTCATTTGCCTTTGCGCGGGGTCATCCTGGTGGACGTAACGGTCTTGATCTGCACGATTATCTGCCTGAAGAATATTGCCAGGTCCAGTCGTTTCAGTCTGGATGGTTTGTACGTGAAGAAATAGACATGAAGAAATTTATTCTCACGCTGGTGCTGTGTATGGCCGTTCATTCATTCGCCCGTGGCGAAGACAATGTGAAGGAAGCCCGCTTGGCCGGGAGCTGGTATCCGGCAGGCAAGGCCGAGCTCTCTGCCATGCTCGACGGATTCTTTGCTGGCGTTAAAGAGACGCCGCAAGAGACGGATATCGGCGTGATTGTTTCGCCGCACGCGGGCTTTGTCTTCTCCGGACCGGTCGCGGCTTACGGGTGGAAGGCGGCTCAGGCCAGGAAGGTCTCGACGGTCGTGGTCCTGGCGCCCACGCACAATTTTTCTTTCCCCGGCGCGTCGATCTGGCCGGAGGGTGCTTTTACCACACCTCTGGGCCGACTTGAGGTGGACAAGGATCTGGCCGGCAAGATCCTCGCAGCTGACAAGCGGTTCACTTTCCGTCGGGATATTTTTGAAGGTGCGCCTGGTCGGCCGGAGAATTCGGTCGAAACCCAGCTGCCGTTCATCCAGAAGACTTTTCCTGGCGCGAAGATCGTTCCCGTCATCCTCGGCTATCCTCCGGATGGCGAGACAATGCGCAGCCTGTCCGAAGCGCTGTTCTTTGCAATCGGTGAAAGGAAAGATGTCCTGATTGACGTGAGCGTGGATCAGTCGCATTTTCATCCTGACAAGCAGGCCCGGGCGATCGATCAGAAGGGCCTTGAAGCGATCGAGGCCATGGACCTTGAAAAGCTGATCGCGGGGCACCGCTCGGGCGAGATGGAGGTCGATGGCTTCCATGTGGTCGCGACCGCCATGATGTATGCCAAACGCGCCGGATTTGACAAGGCCAAGGTGCTGCGCCACGCGACTTCGGCGGATATCACGGGCGACGCCAGTAGTGTCGTTGGGTATGCATCGATCATGTTCTATCGCGATAGTCAGAAGACGACTGAAATTCCCAAGGTCGCGGAAGGCATTCAGCCTTTGAACGAGGCGCAGAAAAAGAAGCTTTTACAGATCGCACGCACGACCGTGGAGACATTTGTCAAGACCGGAAAAGTTTTGGATGTCGATAATACAGATCCGCGTCTGAACGAAGAAGAGGGCGCGTTTGTCACGCTGCAAAAAAGCGGTCAGCTGCGCGGGTGCATTGGCAATATTTTAGGCAGCGGGCCGTTGTATAAGACGATCCGTGACATGGCGGTGGCCGCGGCTTCGCAGGATCCGCGTTTTAATCCAGTTGCGGCGGGAGAATTGAAGGATATTGATGTGGAGGTGTCGGTCCTGTCCAAGCCCCGTGTGGTCCAGAGCGCGGATGAGATCGTTCTGGGCACACATGGCGTCATTGTGAGTCGCGGGTATCGCAACCGCGGTGTGTTCCTGCCGCAGGTCGCCACCGAGACCGGATGGAGCAAGGACCGGTTTTTGTCGGAGCTGTGTTCTCAGAAGGCCGGCCTGCCGCCGGATTGCTGGAAAACGCCCGGCACGACGCTGGAGATCTTTACGGCAGAGGTGTTCGGGGAAAAGGAATAGAAGTCAAAAGGTCAGCCGGCTGACCTTTTTATGACTACAAGAAAGGATCCTAATGGCTAAAGATAAGAAGAATAAGTCATCAAAGTCTGCTAAAGGAGAAAAGAAATCCCTTTTTTCCGAACGCCAGAAAGTCGTTCTTCTGGTGGTTCTTCTCCTCATGATCTGCTGCGTCCCTATTTTTGATTCTTACCGGGCCTGCAAGGCCAAGTGCCTGCAGCGCATCAAGACCCCGTATCCTGAGATCGCTTGCAAATATGAACGTTGCTGGCCGTGGGAAAAGAAGAAGTAGGAAATCTTCAGAGCCTTCGAGGTTGTGGAGGCCGGAAAATCTCAGGGTCGTTTAAGGCGTATGAAAAATGCTGAAGCAGGCAAGATTTGGCTTTGTTCGGTCATCATCATGGGCTTTGGTCTGGTCGCTCTTTACAGTGCGACGTCGGACAATGTCCGCGTCTCGCAGCAGGTCTTTTTCGATCAGTTGTTTTGTGCCGGTCTCGCGTTGGCGATCATGTATATTTTCAGCCGAGTGAATTATCGGCTTTCGTTTGATGTCGCGTATATTCTTTATGGTCTGAGCTTGTTCTTTCTGCTATTTGTTCTCGTCTTCGGTCGTTCGGCCCTGGGCGCGACGCGTTGGTTCAGTGTGGGCGGCGTCAGCTTCCAGCCGTCGGAACTTTCCAAGCTGACGGTCATCTTCTTTCTCGCCCGTTATTTCAGCACGCGGAATCCCAAGCTTTCTTTTGACGTCCGCAGTTCCTTTTACGCCGGATGGCGCGACCTGCTTTTCCCTTTCTTCATCACGTTATTGAGCTTTGCGCTGATTTTCAAGCAGCCTGACCTGGGGACCGGGCTTCTGGTCATCGGCATCTTTATTGTCATGCTTTATGCCAGCGGGCTGGACAGCAAACCCTTCTGGGCCTTTCTGGGATTTTGTGCGGTCATGGTGCCGATCGGAGGGCATTTTTTGAAGCCTTACCAAAAGGACCGGCTGCTGGTTTTTCTGAATCCCAACATCGATCCGCTCGGTGCCGGATACACGATCATTCAGTCCAGGATCGCCATCGGTTCAGGTCAGCTTTTCGGTAAGGGTTGGTTGTCAGGGACGCAGAACCAGTTAAACTTCCTTCCTGAGCGTCACACGGATTTCATCTTCTCTGTTGTCGGGGAAGAGTGGGGGTTTCTGGGCGCGCTTTTTCTTCTGGGCGCCTACTTTGTTCTGATCTATACAGGCGTCAATATCGCTGCCCGCGTTAAGGATAAGTTCAGTCACCTGGTCACGGTCGGGATCGTGACTGCTTTGACCCTGCAAGTTACGATCAATATGAGCATGACCATGGGGTTAAGTCCGGTCGTTGGCATTACGTTGCCGTTTATCAGTTATGGCCGGACGTCGTTTGTGGTATTCGCGATTATGGTCGGGATCCTTTTGAATTTGAGCCAGCGCCGTTCAGCCTAGTCCGTTGAAATTCTCCCAATCCGTTGACAATAAATATTTATTTAAGTAAAGTACAGATACATAATAAGAAAGAATCTAATAATATATGCGTCTGGAAAGAGCTTCAAGCAAGCATCTTGGGGAACTCTTGGTCGAGCGCGGAATCATCACCCGTGCCCAGGTCGAGAAGACCCTGGAATACCAGCGTGCGCATGCCGGTGTCCTGTTCGGTGATGCCCTGGTGCTCCTGTCATTTGTTACCGAGGAAGATATCGCCCAGGCCCTGACTTGCCAATATGGTTTTCCCTATCTTCCCCTGGCCCAGTATGAGATCGATCCCGAGGTGATTCGGGCTGTCCCGGCGAATCTTTGCGAGCAGTTTTGTCTTATCCCTATTGACAAGATCGGCAAGAGCCTGACCCTGGCCATGGCCAATCCTTTGAATGTCAAGGCGGTCGAGGACGTGGAGCTGATCACCGGCTGCACGGTCCAGGCCTTTGTGAGTACGACGAAAGATATCCGTAACGCGATCACAAAATACTACGGGACAGCCTGATGCCAAGCCTCAAAGAGCGCATTAAAGAGATCCTGCTGCGTGAAGAGATCCTTCGACCCGAGGACCTTGAGTCCGCGCTGCAGGAGCAGCGCGTTTCCGGCGGTGATTTGAGCCGGGTCCTGGTTCGCCTAAAACTCATCAATGAGGAGCAGCTGGCGTTCATTTTGAGTGAGGGGCTGCATCTGCCGATCATTAATATTTCCCGTCTTAAGGTCGACCCGGCGGTCGTCAATTCAGTCCCGATGGAGATTCTCAAGAAATACCAGATCCTCCCGATAGCGCGCCTGGGGGAGAATCTGTCGTTGGCCATGGCCGATCCTTTGAACATCTTTGCTATCGATAATGTGAAGGCGCTGACAGGATTCACGATCACGCCGATCATCGGCCGGGCCAAGGATATCCAGCAGGCCATCGAGCAGTATTGTGAGCCGCGGTCAGATGAGGCGTTCGATAAGATCATCAAGGACATCAAGGATTCCGAGGATGTTGAGCTGATCGCCGACGGCGGCGAGCGGATGGATGTCAAGGAGATCGAGCACATCACCCAGGAGGCTCCTATCATCCGGCTCACCAACACGATCATTCGCCAGGCGGTCCTGGCCAAGGCGAGCGACGTGTTCATCGAGCCCATGGACAAGCATCTGCGCATCCGTTACCGGGTTGACGGCTCGATCCGCGAGATCGACCGCATGGCCAAGGTCCTTTATTTTCCGATCGTCTCACGCCTCAAGGTTATTTCAAACTTGGATATCTCCGAGCACCGCATGCCGCAGGATGGCCGCTTCCGGTCGGTCCTTGATGGCGGGCGCGAGGTGGATTTCCGCGTTTCGGTCCTGCCGACTATTTTTGGCGAGAAAATTGTCCTCAGGGTGCTTGATAAGAATCTGGAGGGGATCGACATTGAGAAACTTGGTTTCGAGCCGGTGAACCTGGCGCGCGTCAAGGAGGCGAGTTCGCGACCGCACGGGATGATTCTGGCCTGTGGACCGACGGGAAGCGGCAAGACCACAACATTGTATTCGATCCTCAAGTACATTGATTCGCCGGAGAAAAATATTGTAACTGTTGAGGATCCGGTCGAGTTCCAGATGAAGGGCCTCAACCAGGTCAATATCCGTTTCGAGGTGGGGTTGACTTTCACCTCGACCTTGCGTTCGATTCTGCGACAGGACCCGGATGTCATCATGATCGGCGAGATCCGGGATTCGGAGACGCTGGATATCGGCGTCAAGGCCGCCCTGACCGGACATATGGTCGTC
>JADFXE010000075.1:4189-6060 GCA_015233705.1 Candidatus Omnitrophota bacterium | reverse complement strand
AAGACCGAGGAAGAACTTCTGGATTTCCGGAATTTCGGTAAGAAGTCCCTGACCGCCGAAAAACCCTTGGACTCGGCGTAACGCTGGACCGCGTTGGAGATGTCCCCCAAGCGATTCCCTGGCCGGGCCTCAGCGATCCCCCGCAACAACGCCTGGCGGGTCACATCCAGAAGCTTGCGTGTTGTCGCCGTAAGCTGCCCAAAGCCATACGTCACGGCCATGTCGGAATAATAATTCCGGTAAATGATCCCGATGTCAACGCCGACGATATCGCCGTCCTTGATCACGCGCGCTCCGGGCATTCCGTGGATCACTTCCTCGTTGACCGAAACACACGCACAGGCCGGATATCCGCGATACCCCTTGAACGCCGCGCCAACGCCATGCTTAGCGATCAAAAGCTGCGCAATCCGGTCAACTTCAGCGGTCGTCATCCCGATTTTTAAAGAACACTTTATCTCGTCGAATATCCCGGCCAGGATCTTGCCGGCCTCGCGAAGGATGACGAGCTCCTCCGAAGTCTTGATACGAATGTTAAGACTTTTTGTCATTCAGGATCTTCAAGAGAGCCTTTTTAACATCATCAGCCCCCAGATCCGCGTTGATGGACCTGAGCTTGCCTTGAGCCTTGTAATGCTCGATGATGGGCTTGGTGCTCTCGTTATAGACCGTCATGCGCTTCTTGATCGTTTCTTCGTTATCATCCGCGCGCTGAAAAAGCTCACCGCCGCACTTGTCGCAAACGCCGGCCTTCTTCGACGGCATATTGGTCAAATGATAAAGAGCGCCGCATTTCTTGCATCCGCGGCGTCCTGTGAGACGCTGTAAAACGATATCTAACGTCGCTTCCATATAAAGAGCAAAATCGATCGCCAGGCCATTGGCCTTCAAAATCTTGTCCAAATCCGCGGCCTGCGCTGACGTGCGCGGAAACCCGTCGAACATATAGCCGCGCTTGTCGGCCGCTGTGACTTTCACCGCGCCTTCGATCATGCGGGTCACAACCTCATCCGGGACCAGACCGCCGCTCTCGACATAACGCTTGATCTCAAGACCAATGGCAGAACCGGCCTTGATCTCGGCACGGATCAAATCTCCCGTCGAAATATGATGCACGCCCAGCTGATCTTTAAGAGCTGCTGCCAGCGTTCCCTTGCCTGCGCCCGGAGCTCCCAAAAGGACAATGATCATCGTCTCCCCCTCAGATGGCCCGACTGCATGAAACCTTCATAATTATGCATCTGCAGATGCGACTCGATCTGCTTCATCGTATCCAGCATGACACCGACCGTGATCAAGATACCCGTGCCGCCGAAGAACGAGGCCACCAGGTACGGGACCTTGAGATTAGCCATGATGAAGTCCGGCAGGACTGCGATGATACAAATAAAGAGCGCGCCGACCAACGTGATGCGTGTCAAAACATAATCCAGATAATCCGCCGTATCCTTGCCGGGACGAATACCAGGGATGAACCCACCGTGCTTCTTCATATTCTCCGCAACGTCATTCGGATGAAAAACGATCGCGGTATAAAAATAACAAAAGAAGATGATCATCGCGGCGTAAACGCCGTAATAAACCGGATGGCCACGGGAAATGTTCATCGTGATCCAATGCAACCCGTTGATGAACCACGCCCAGATCGATCCCGCGACTCCCTCGCCCACCACGTTACCCTGCCGGCCTCCCGGCATAAAACTCGCGATCGTCGCCGGGAACATGATGATCGACTGGGCAAAGATGATCGCGATGATGCCCGCCGTATCGACCTTTAAAGGAATAAATGTGTTCTGCCCGCCGTAAGCCCGATTGTTGACCATGCGCCGCGCATACTGCACAGGAACGCGTCTCTGCGCCTGGGTGATCAG
>JADFXE010000075.1:0-4138 GCA_015233705.1 Candidatus Omnitrophota bacterium | reverse complement strand
AGAACAGTGAGCGGCTGCAGCTGCGCTCCTGCGCCAGCCTTGGGCGACAGAAGAAGAATGGTCTGCTCGATCGCAGCGGGAGCAGCTGACAGGATACCGGCGGTGATGATAATGGACATCCCATTACCGATCCCCTGCTCCTGAATGCGCTCGCCGAGCCACATGATGACCAGAGTACCGGTGGTCAGCGTCAAAACTGTGGTCAGACGAAAGATCCATCCCGGATGATCAACCAACTGAAGCCCCTGGTGCATAGCCTGGGGCGTCTCAAGCCAAAGAGCAATAAAAAATGATTGTATCGAGCCCAGGACAAGAGTCCCGTAACGCGTGTACTGATTGATCTGCTGATAACCGGTCCGTCCTTCCTTGGATAACTTCTCCAGAGCCGGGATAACGGCCGTCAAAAGCTGCATGATGATTGAACTCGAGATATACGGCATGACCCCGAGCGAAAAAACAGTCAATTTCTCGAGCGAACGGCCCGAAAACATGTTCATGATCGTAAAGACATTTCCACCACCAGTCGTCTGGGCCAGCCGGTCAAAAAGTTCAGCCAGGGCCTTGGCATTGATCCCGGGCGTGGGGAGAAAACACCCCAAGCGGTAGATCGCGACGATCCCAAGCGTGAAAAGGATCTTCTTGCGAAGATCCTCGATCTTAAAGCATGTTGTGAGCGCTTTTAAGAATTGTGCGATCATAAACAGGCGTTAGGCCTTCTTCTCCTTGGACTTGGCTGCCTTCTTGACCTCAGGCTTCTCTTCCTTCTTACCGATAACAACAGCCTTGCCGCCGGCCTTAGTGATCTTCTCAGCCGCATCAGCAGAGAACGCATTGGCCTCAACGGTCAACGCCTTCTTCAATTCGCCGCGGGAAAGGATCTTGTAGGGCTTGCGTAGGCTGGAAATCAACTGGGCCTTTTTCAGGGCTTCGACGTTCACGACCGTGGCGGCTTCGAAACAGTTCAGCGTATCAAGCTGAACGATCTGGTAAACAATAGGATTGAGCGTATTGAACCCAATCTTCGGCAGACGACGAATGAGCGGCATCTGACCACCTTCAGAACCGAGGATAATACCGCGACCGGAACGCGAACGCTGCCCCTTATCGCCGCGGCCGGATCTTTTACCAAGACCTGAACCAGGACCGCGACCTTTTCTGACCTTCTTTATCCTTGAACCCTTGGGTGCTCTTAACTCATGAAGGAACATATTCAACCTTTACTTGGTTACCGGGGCCGGGACTTCCCTGGGCGCCCTCTTCTTAAGCTGCGAAAGACCGTCAAAAGTGGCCTTGACCACGTTCATCGGATTGCTTGAACGATGGATCTTCGTCAAAATATTCTTGATCCCTGCGCCGGGAATCCCCGGGGCACGCGCGTGTTCGGCCCCGTGGCCCGCGAGCTCAGGAACATGGAGTATATGAAGATCATTTCTTTAGCCCCCGAGGTTGTCTAATGCTACGTATCAGACGTGATGACAAGGTCATGGTGATTTCCGGTAAGGATAAGGGAAAGACCGGCAAGGTGATCAAGGTGTTCCCTGAGAAAAAGATGGTCATTCTTGAGAACCTGAATTTGGTCAAGAAGGCCGTTAAGAAGAGCGATCAGTATCCAAACGGCGGATTTATTGAGGTCGAGAAGCCGCTTCATATTTCCAATGTGATGCTCGTCGATCCCAAGACCAACAAGCCGGTCCGCAAGAAGGCCAAGGTCCTGAAGGACGGCGCTAAGCTCCGCGTGAGCGCCAAGAGCGGCGAAACGATTTAGTGGTTCGAAGCGGTCCGCGTTCGGCGGCGCCGTTCACCATGAGTGAGAATTAAGGGAGTCAAACGTGAAACCCGAGTTATTTCAGAAGTATCAGAAAGAAGTCATCCCGGCCCTGAAAGAGAAGCTGGGGATTAAGAATCCGATGGCACTTCCCACGATCGAGAAGGTCGTCGTGAACATGGGCGTCGGCGAAGCCTTGACCGATCTTAAGATCCTCGATGCCTCCGCGGATGATTTGGCGACCATCACCGGCCAGAAGCCGTCGATCCGCCGTTCGCGCAAGGCCATTTCGAATTTCAAACTGAGACTGGGCGCTCCGATCGGTTGCAAGGTGACCCTGCGCCGTGACCGCATGTACGAATTCCTGGGACGGTTGATCAACGTGGTCCTGCCGCGTATCCGTGACTTCAACGGGATTTCGACTAAGTCTTTTGACCGTGAAGGCAATTACACTCTCGGCGTTAAGGAACATTCGATATTTCCGGAGATCGATCCGACACGCCGCGATTTCCGCATCCAGGGTATGGATATTTCGATCGTGATCAAGAACGGAAGCCCGGAGAAGAACCTGGAGTTCCTCAAGCTCCTCGGCGTTCCGTTCGAGAAAAAGCAAAAGGATTCTTAACGTATGGCCAAGAAAAGTTTGATCAATAAGTCGCGCAAGACCCCGAAGTTCTCGACCCGTGCCCACAACCGTTGCCGTATCTGTGGGCGGCCGAGAGGTTACTTGCGCCGTTTCAGTATCTGCCGTATTTGTTTCCGTGAGCTTGCCTGGAAGGGCGAGATCCCGGGAGTGAAGAAGGCCAGCTGGTAGTAACAGGCCCCTTTTGGGGAAGAAAGAAAGAATAGAAAAGAGGTTTTTGACGATGGCAGTTCCAGATCCGATCGCCAACATGTTGACCATTATCCGTAATGCGCACAAGGTCCGCAAGGAGACCGTGGACATCCCTGCGACCAAGCTCTTGGAGAAGGTCCTTGCTATTTTCAAGCAGGATGGTTATATCGAGGATTTCCGTCTGTTGAAGGATAACAAGCAGGGCGTCCTCAAGGTGTACTTGAAGTATGACAACAAGCAGCCTGCGATCACCGGTCTGAAGCGTGTTTCGCGTTCAGGCTTGCGGGCGTATGTTGCTAATGATGAAATTCCCAGGGTCCTGAGCGGTCTTGGCACGGCGATCCTGTCGACGTCCAAGGGTGTTATGGATGACAAAGAAGCTCGTAAACTCAAGGTTGGCGGAGAAGTTCTCTGCTACATTTGGTAAGGTGTTATGTCAAGAATAGGTAAGATCCCACTCGCTCTTCCGAAAGAAGTCAAGGTCACGATCACGCCCTCCACGGTCAATATAGAAGGCCCCAAGGGCAAGCTCAGCCTCTCGCTGCCGCATGCCATCAAGGTGGAACAGAAAGAGCAGAACCTTCTCATTTCGCGTTCCAATGATGTGAAACAGGCCAGGGCTGATCACGGGACGACCCGCGCTCTTCTAAAGAATATGATCATCGGTGTGTCCAAGGGGCATGCCAAGGACCTGGAGATCCAGGGTATCGGTTTTCGTGCCCAGGTAGCGGGGCAGAAGCTCACGATCAGTCTCGGTTTCAGCCATCCGGTTGTTTTCGATATCCCGGCCGGCGTCAAGGTGGTTTCTCCGAAACCGACCGAGATCAAGCTCGAGAGCGCTGATAAGACCCTTTTGGGTCAGATCGCGGCCAAGCTGCGCGGCATCAAGCCGCCGGAGCCGTACAAGGGTAAGGGGATCCGCTATGTCGGCGAGGTCGTTAAGCGTAAACAGGGAAAATCAGCAACGAAATAATTAATCTATGCGCACTAATATTTCCGAGACAAAAAGAATTTATCGTCACCAGCGTATCCGTCGTGGAATGGTCGGAACGCCCGAGCGTCCCCGTCTGTGCATCCATCGGAGCCTGAAGAACATTTCAGCGTCCCTCATTGATGACACGACCCGCAAGGTGCTCATGGGTGTCACCACGCTGGCCAAGGATGTCAAGGCCCAGATCAAGACGGGTGGCAATGTGAAAGCGGCCGAGATCCTCGGCGGGGCATTTGCCAAAGAGGCCATTGCCAAGGGTTATAAAAAGGTCGCCTTTGATCGCGGCGGATATCTCTATCATGGCCGCGTGAAGGCCTTCGCTGAGGCAGCGAGAAAAGAAGGATTGGAATTTTAACCGATATGCAAGACAAAGAGCCGAAACAAGAGAATCCCTCGACCCCTCAGGTCGATATGCAGGCTGTTGACAAGGCGGAAAAGAAGCTCGCCTATTCATCCGATACTGATGGTCCTCGTCCTGGACCTGGCGGCGGCGCCGCCGATGGCAGACGTCAGGGTGGACGCGGTCAGCAAGGCCGTGGCGGCCGTG
>JADFXE010000074.1:5461-6095 GCA_015233705.1 Candidatus Omnitrophota bacterium | reverse complement strand
CCTTCTCAACCTGGAAAAACTCGGGTTCAACAAAGATAATGCTCACAAGTTCCGGGAGTCGATCTGCCGTCCTCATGGCGTTGTTTTTGTGACGGGACCGACCGGCAGCGGCAAGACGACCACGCTCTAGGCCTGCCTGCATGAGATCAACGATCCGAACCCCAAGATCATTACGATCGAAGACCCTATCGAGTACGAGATGGAAGGCGTTACCCAGATCCAGGTGAATCCCAGCGTGGATTTTACCTTTGCGTCGGGGTTAAGGAGCATTTTACGCCACGATCCCGATATTCTCATGGTCGGCGAGGTCCGTGATAAGGAAACGGCGGATATCGCTATCCGGACGGCGTTGACCGGGCATTTGGTCTTTTCTTCGCTGCATACAAATGATGCGGCCAGTGCGGTGACCCGTCTGGTCGATATGGGTGTTGAACCCTATCTGGTTGCATCAAGCGTCCAGGCATTCGTAGCTCAGCGGCTGGTCCGTGTGATCTGCTCCCAGTGCCGGGAAGCCGACCATGAGCCCCTGACAGAGATCCGCCAGGATATCGCCCAGAGCCTTGGTTTGGCGGACCAGACGGCAGTGAAGATCTTCAAGGGCCGCGGGTGTGACCATTGTAATAATACGGGATAT
>JADFXE010000074.1:0-5451 GCA_015233705.1 Candidatus Omnitrophota bacterium | reverse complement strand
GGACTGCGATCTATGAGATCCTCCTGGTCGATGAGGAGATCCGTTCGGCTGTCCTGGACAAGGCACGCGTGGAGGAGATCCATCGTATTGCCGTTAAGGGCGGGATGCGCACCTTACGTCAGGACGGCTGGACGAATGTTGTCCAGGGGATCACGACTCCTGCTGAGGTGATGAATGTGACGATGAAAGAGGCAGGGGCCCGGCCTTTGTCCGGAAAATAATATATAGAGTCCCATTGTATGCCAGTGTTCGTCTATAAAGCGAAAAAAGAGAATGCGGAAACGGTCACGGGTGATATTGTCGCCCGCGACGACGAAGAAGCGATCGACCTGTTGACCCAGAAGGGGCTGGTTCCTGTTTCTGTCGAAGAGCGGTCTTCCGCCAGTGGCGGCCTGCTTAAGGACCTTAAAGCTTCTGCGGTAAGGCTTAAGGAAATGTATCGATTCACCAAGCAGTTGGTCGGCCTTCTCAAGTCGGGGGTGGCCCTGCTGCAGGCGCTGGACATTCTCAGCCGGCAGACCAGGAATGCTTATTTTTCCCGGGTCCTGGTCCAAGTTGCTTCCAGTGTGCGAAACGGAAGCTCGTTTTCGGCTGCGCTGGCCGCTTATCCGGCTGTTTTTTCTTCGCTCTATGTGGCCATGGCGCGGGCGGGGGAAGAGAGCGGGCGCCTAAGGGAATTGCTGGCGAACATGACGGTGTATTTCAAGAAGCAGGACGAGATCGCCTCCAAGATCAGTTCCGCACTGGCTTATCCCGCGTTCATGCTGGGGGTTGGTGTTTTAACGGTGTTCTTTATTTTGACGTTCGTCATGCCGCGGATCACGGTGCTTTTCAGCGGGATGAATACACAGCTGCCCTGGCCGACGCTGTTCATCATGTCCTTAAGCAAGGCGGTGGTAAAGGGATGGCCGTATGTTTTTGGCGTTGTTGTCGTGGGCGCGATCGCGGCGCGTTCATTTGACCAGGTTTCTTATCTTCGGCGGGGGACATTGAAGGTGTTTATGCTGATCCCATTTATCAGGGACCTGCTCTTAAAAGTGGATGCAGAACGTTTTGCCCGTACGCTTGGGCTTCTTTTGCTCAGCGGGATACCGATCTTGAAAGCGCTGGAAGTTGCAACGCCTACACTTTCGAATGATGAGCTTAAGGCAGCCCTTTGGCAGGCTCAGCAGAATGTAGCCGGCGGAGCCGCTTTCGGCGAAGCGATCCGGGATGTTTCTGTCCTGCCGGAAATGTTCGCCCAGCTCATTGCTGTGGGAGAAGAGTCCGGCGAATTGGCGGAAACATTGACGGATATCGCAGATTCGTATGAACAGGATATCAGCGAAACGACCAGGACATTGACATCGCTTCTTGAGCCGGTGATGATCCTGGCGGTAGGCGCGGTGGTTGGGTTCATTGTTTTTGCGATGCTGATGCCGATCTTTCAAATGGATATCTTTGCGAAATAATATGCGTTTGTCACTGACCGCGACTGTTGTGCTAATGGTGCTGCTGTGTTCAGGCAGCGTTTTTGCCCAGGACGCGTTCATTGAAGTGAAAGGGAATCATTTTGTGATGCAGTATACGGTCCCGGATGAAAAGGCTGTCGCCGAGGAGATCCTGTCTAAGGCGGAAGATTGTTACGAGCGCATTACCCGTGATATCGGGTTTACGAAATATGCTGATTTCTGGACCTGGGACAAACGCGTCAAGATCATACTTTTCCCTGACCAGATCTCCTATGCCAGGTTTACCGGCCAGCCAAAATGGTCCAAGGGGTATGCTTCGCGTGATTCAAGGCTGTTCCGCGACCGGGTGGTGGTGACGTATGACGGCCAGTCCGAGATCTTCAGCGCGATCCTGCCGCATGAGATCGCGCATTTGGTTTTTTGGGACCTTTTGGCTCAGCGCTATGCAGCAACGCCGGAGTGGTTTGAAGAAGGCATTGCCCAGTTGGAAGAGCAGGATAAGCGGGAAATGGTCCGGGAAGCGATGCGGCCGGTCGCGCAGGCTGGCAAGCACATCCCGTTCAACGTGCTGAGGAACCTCAAGCCTTCAGAGATGCAGGATGAAACGCAGGTCTCGCTTTTTTATGCGCAGAGTTTATCGATGGTGACGTTTCTTATAGAAAAGTATGGACAGGATGCTTTTTATCGGTTATCTAAAGAGTTAAGGGACGGACGCGATTTCGAGAGCGCGCTGATGAGTGTTTACGGCGGAATTTTTTCTTCGATGTCCGGGATGGAAAGCCGTTGGGTCAAATACGCTTCAGGTGAGGGCGGATAGGATTTTTAAACGCATGGAGGGGACAATGGGTAAAAAAGGGTTCACGTTGGTTGAGATCATGCTGGTCGTTATTATTATCGGCGCGCTGGCAGCAATGATCATCCCGCGTCTTTCCGGGCGTTCCGAGCAGGCGAAAGTTTCGGTGGCGCAGGCGGATATCCAGGCCCACCTGGCGACGGCGCTCAAACTTTATGAACTTGATAACGGGATGTTCCCGGTAACGGCTCAGGGATTGGCCGCGCTGAAGGACAAGCCGGTCTCGGCCCCTATTCCGCAGAACTGGCGCGGGCCGTATATCGAAAAAGAGCCGATTGATCCATGGGGGAACCCTTACGTTTATGCATCTCCTGGCATCCATCGGACGGACTATGATCTTTACTCTAAAGGCAAGGACGTAACCTCGGATAAAGATGACATTACGAATTGGTGAAGCGGGGCGTGACGCAAAGGCTTCGCGGCGGGGGATAACGTTCATTGAGGTCATGGTAACGGCCGTGATCCTATCGGCCGGGCTGGTGGCCATTTACCGCGCGTTCTTTATCGGGGTTGATTATCTTGACCATCTGTCTCGTCGTCTATGCGCCCTGGACCTTATCGACAATCGCGTGGCGGTCATTGAGCGCGATTTCCGGGCATTGAAGGATGTTGATGTCGGCGCTCTGAATGAGACCGTGGTCCTTAACAGCCATCCGGTCGATTTTACCTACCATATCCAGCTAAAGCCTGTCGGCCAGCTTTTGTCGGTTTTCCAATTGGATATTTCGCTGTCCTGGCAGGAGCGCGGCCGGGAGATCACCATTTCACGCTCGGCATATTTCTCCGGCGCAGGTTCGCTTGAGAAAGGGGGCGGGAAATCATGAGACGTCCAGCCTTGAGATCGATCTCTGCGTTCACCCTTGTGGAAGTCCTGCTGGTGACGACCTTGACCGCAGGCATGTCTGTGGCGATATTCTCGTGCCTGTCTAATGGATTAAGGTTATGGGACCGCAGCCGCCTGTTGATGGTGGAGGAGGACGTGGCGTTCCTGATGGACCGGTTTTCCGGTGATGTGCGAAATAGCTTCCCGTTTACTGCCCTGGCGTTTAGCGGAGGCGAGCATGAGGTCTCTTTCCCGACAATCGTGATGGGCAGGACCGATCGCGCGGGGAGCCGCGCCGCCGAGGTTTATGGAGACGGGTTGGGCCGGGTGCGGTATTCTTTTGATGCCGGAAGCGGAATTCTGACGCGCAGGTCGGCCAATTATTCCCAGGCCGTGAATGATTCATGGGGAGAGCCGCAGGTCATGGTGAAGGGGTTGACGGGGGTGCGGCTCAGGTACCTGGTCGCCGGATCCAGTGACTACCGTTCAATCCAGGATCCCGGGGATCCTTTCCCGGCGGGCATCGAGATCGAGATCAGGTTCATGAGCGGCTCAAGTGAAAAGATCATGAAGCGTTTTGTGCCTATTCCCGCGGGGCTGCAATGATGAGCAAAGCCCGGAACTCTCAACGCGGATTCGTCCTGGTGCTGGCCCTTTGGGCGCTCGGTTTCTTGACCGTATTGGCCCTGGCGATCGGCTTCGGGACGCGCCAGAAGATCCTGCTCCTCGGCCGACTGGAGGACCGCAGCCAGACCCAGTTCACCGCTGAAGCGGGAGTCAAGAAGGCGGTCGCTGTGCTGATTGATGATCTGGAAAAGAACCAGTTCCTGTATTCACCGGCGGCGAAAGTCCGCCGGCACAATAATGTGCCGGATTTCGGCGTGATCGACCTGGGCGGCAGGCCGGGCGAAGTGGTATGCCCGTATTTTGACGAGGTTGCCAACAGGGTGGTCGACCGTCCGGGGCTCTGCGATGAGCAGGGCAAGATCAACATCAATACGACGGATACGGCGACGTTGACGCGCCTGATCGGCAATGTACTTGGGATTCCCTCTGATAATGCCGGGCGCCTTGCGGTGGCCCTGATCGACTGGCGCGAGTACGGCCGCCGGGAAGTGGAAGGTTTTTTCAGTGATGATTATTACAAGAACCTTGAATATCCCTATGAAATGAAAGACCAGCCATTTGAGCGGATCGACGAACTCCTGCTGGTCAAGGGCATCAGCAAGGACGTTTACGAAAAGCTTCGCCCGTTCGTGACGATCTACGGCGACGGCCGGATCAATATCAATACAGCGTCCAAAGAGGTCCTGCTGGCGCTGGGGCTGGATGTCCCGGTGGCGGACAAACTGCTTAAAACGCGCCGCGGACAGGACGGGCAGGATGCCACTCTCGATGACCATATCTTCCTCAAGACGTTCGATATCGCTTCTGAAGTGAATGCGTTTATCGCTCTGGAAGCAAAAGAAGCCAGCCAGCTCGATGCCATGAACGGGGCCGGGATCCTTTGCACGGAGTCGACAGTCTATAGTTTCATATCACGCGTCCCTGCCAGCGGCGGCGGGTATGCGCGCTCGATCGAGGTTGTCTTCAATGCCGCTAAAAACAAATATGAATACTGGTATGAAAAATAAACTACTTTTGGGTTGAAGCGGTCTTTAGTCATGGGCTATAATACATTAACTCAAGGACAGGAGATATGAATTTAACAAAACCTCGTGTGATCACTATTTCTGCAAGCTCGACGCTGGTCAGGGCGGCGCAGGTTTCCCGCGGCGGGAACGTCGAAAAGCTTGCCAGAAGGTCTGTCGATAACGGCGCGATCGATGTGGCCCTGCGCCAGGCGCTGGCGGGGTTTGACGTCAAGAATTCTTCTGTCCTCTGGGTCTTGC
Source organism: Candidatus Omnitrophota bacterium (assembly GCA_015233705.1). The sequence continues at coordinate 432 of JADFXE010000074.1, read as the reverse complement.
CCGGCGACGTGGCCACGACCAAGAATATTGAAGTCCCTTCCACCGACAATAGCGAGATCGAATCTATCCTGGCGCTTCAGGCGGCCAGGTATACGCCGTTCACGAAAGACGAGATCCTTTTGAGCTATATCAAGCTTGGGACACCGAAGCCCAATTTTACCCGGGTACTGCTGATCGTTGTCAAGCGGGACGCGGTCAAGGAGAAAATGGTGCTTTTGAGGACCGCCGGGATCAGCATGGATACGGTCGTGTTTGCTCCGGAAGGGATCGCCCGTTTTTATTCCCAGGCGCTTAACGTGAAAAAGAATGACGCTCCGGTCGCGCTTGTAGATGTGAACATGCAGAATACCAATTTCATCGTGCAGTTAGGCGGCGCGGTCCTGATGAGCCAATTCGTAATGTCATCTTTATCCGAGGTTCCGTCCTTGCCTT
>JADFXE010000073.1:2366-6160 GCA_015233705.1 Candidatus Omnitrophota bacterium | reverse complement strand
CGGGTGAAAGAGGTCGTCAACAAGATCGATGATCTGGCGACACGGGCTTCTGTTTCGGCAGAACGGGCCTTTTTAAGGGGTCTGGGCGGCGGCTGCAGCCTGCCGGTGGGCGCGTTGGGACAAGTTAATGCCGAAGACCTTACCTTGAATGTCCAGGTCGTCAGCCCTGATGGGAAAAGATCCGTCCGCCGGACCGTAGCCGGAAGTATTGTTAAGGCCGATGAGCTGGGCCGGGACCTTGCCCGGGAACTCTTAAAGACTGAAGGCGAATGGCTGCACAGGGCACTAAGGATGAAACCATGAAAACAGGTAAAGTTTATCTTGTAGGCGCCGGTCCGGGCGACATCGGGCTTGCGACATTAAAGTCGGTTGAGCTCGTAAAGTCGGCCGAAGTCTTGATCTACGATCAGCTGGTCAATCCTCAGCTGCTGGCGTTCGCGCCTAAAAAGGCGGAGCTGGTTTTCGCGGGCAAGTTTTCCGGCAATCATATCCTTCAGCAAAACGAGATTAACAGGCTTCTCCTTGAGTATGCAAGGAAGGGGAAAAAGGTCGTGCGCCTTAAAGGCGGAGATCCTTTGCTGTTCGGCCGCGGGGCGGAAGAGGCGCTGGAATTGGCGAATGCCGGCATCCCGTTCGAGATCGTCCCCGGCGTAAGTTCGTCTTATTCTGTGCCCGCGTATGCTGGCATTCCTGTAACGTATAGAAATATCTCGTCACGTTTGAATATCGTCACCGGCCACGAAACGCCGGATAAGGGTGAGGCCACGATCCCCTGGAAGAACCTTGTTGATAAGCATTCAACCTTGGTGATCCTGATGGGCATGGCGAACCTGGAGACGATCGTTGCCCAGATCACCAGAGATAAGGCTGCACTTTCGCTGCCCGTTGCGGTCATTACCAACGGGACGCGCCCAAATCAGCGTGTCGTCACTGGTAAATTGTCGAACATCGTGGCTACAGTTAAGCAGGAAGGCATCAGGCCGCCGGGGATCATTGTGATCGGGGACGTGGTCAGTTTAAAGGAGAAGCTCGAATGGTTTGCGCCTGTCCGGCCGTTGCAGGGCAAGCGTATTTTGGTCACCCGTCCTGAGCACCAGGCCGCTGAATTGATCGGTATCCTTAAAGGTCACGGCGCTGAAGTGACGGCGGTTCCCCTGATCAAGATCGTGCCGGTCACGGATACACCCAAGATCCGCTTGAAACTGAGGAATTTAAGCCATTATGACTGGCTGGTTTTTACCAGCGTTAACGGGGTGGACCTCTTTTTACAGGCGTTACGGCGCAATAAGATCAGGCCGGGCGTCCTTAAGGCCAGGAAATTTGCCGCTATCGGGCGTAAGACCGCGGATGCGCTGGAGAAGGCCGGTATCCCTGTCGCGTTAGTCCCCAAAGATTTTGTCCAGGAATCGCTGGCTGACGAACTGATCGCAAAAGTACAGAAAGATGAGCGCCTTTTTCTGGTCAATGCCGAAGGCAGCCGGCCGTTCCTGGAGCAAAAGCTGATCTCTGCCGGCATCAATGTTGATACGGTCGGCCTGTATAAATCGGCGCCGGTCGTGGAGAACCACGCGCGCGTGAGGGAAATGTTCGCCCGCAGGAAGGTCGACGCTGTGATGCTCACCAGCTCGTCGTGCGTGGACAGTTTTGTTGACGTATTTGGTCGCGCCAGGCTCAAGGAGAGGACTAAAAATGTAACGATCGCCTTGATCGGGCCGATCAGCGCGGCCACCGCGCACCATGCGGGGCTGCCGGTAACGGTGGAAAGCCGCGAGTTCACGGTCGAGGGGCTCGCCAATGCGCTGATCCAATATTATAAGAAGGTGAAAAAATGATCAGTTTTACGGGTTTGTTAAATGATATTACGTCTTACGGCGACAACCTTCGCTACCGCCGCAGTACGGATGCTTCCAGGCGCAGGCCGATCGCGGTCTGGAATTGTTCCCGCCGCTGCAATCTGAATTGCGTCCATTGTTATTCGGATTCCTGCGACAAGTCGTATGACGGCGAATTGACGACCGAAGAAGGCAAGGCCCTGATCCGCGACTTGAAAGAGTTCAACGTGCCGGTCCTCCTGTTTTCGGGCGGTGAGCCGTTGATGCGCAAGGATCTTTTTGAATTGAACACGTATGCCCGCGAACGCGGCCTGCGGACCGTCATCTCGACCAATGGCACGCTGATCACGCCCGCGATCGCGCGGCAGATCAAGGATACCGGCTTTGAATATATCGGGGTCAGTCTTGACGGGATCGGGAAGAACAATGACCGGTTCCGCGGCAAGATCGGCGCTTTTAATGATGCCCTCAACGGTATCCGCAACCTCGTGGCTGTCGGGCAGAAAGTCGGCCTGCGGTTTACGATCACCGGAGAGAATTACCGCGACATGACGCTCCTGTTCGATCTGGTCGAAAAAGAAGCTGTGAACCGCATCTGCTTTTATCATTTGGCGTATTCCGGCCGCGGCTCGGACCTGAAGGCCAATGACCTGGGTGCCTTTGACACGCGCCGGGCCATTGACGATATCTATAACTGGGTGATCTCTTTAAAAACGCGCGGGATCAATAAAGAGGTCCTGACGGTTGATAATCATGCCGACGGCGCGTATTTATACATGAAGGTCAAAAAGGAAGATCCGGCCAAAGCCGATGCGATCTACCAGCTCTTGCGGGCGAACGGCGGGAATGCGTCGGGGGTGGGCATTTCCAATATTGATAATTTGGGTAATGTGCATGGCGACCAGTTCTGGCAGAATGTTTCTTTCGGCAATGTCAAGCAGAGGAAGTTCGGCGATATCTGGATGGATACGTCGCATGAATTGATGGGCAAGCTCAAGGACCGCCAGCCTTATCTCAAGGGCCGGTGCCCGACATGCAAGTTCCTGGACATTTGCAACGGCAACCTGCGGGTGCGGGCCTGGGCCGCGACCGGCGATGTCTGGGCTGATGACCCGGCCTGTTACCTGACGGATGATGAGGTGTTCAAGACCGAGGTTCCGGCATGACATTGTCATTTCGTCTTCGCAAGAGTAAAGCGCTTTTAAAGTTCGGTGATCATTCGCTGGTGATGCCGTATTTTGTTGTTGAGGGCAGGGGCGGCAGGAATCCGGTCAAGTCCATGCCTGGCATTGACCAGCTTTCGGTCGACCTTCTGGTCAAGGAGGTCGCGGCTGCCAAACGGCTGGGGATCCCGGCGGTGCTCCTTTTTGGGGTTCCGTCTAAGAAAGACCTGCTTGCCAGCAGTGCCTATGCCTCTGATGGGATTGTGCAGCAGGCGGCCGCCGCGATCAAAAAGTCGGTGAAAGGTATTCTGGTCATCACGGATGTCTGTTTGTGCGAATACACGTCCCACGGCCATTGCGGGGTGGTAAAGCCGCAATACAAGGGCGGCAAAGTAACATGCTTAAGCGATTTTATTGACCTGAAACAAACGCTTTCTATCCTGGCCAAGACGGCATGTTCGCATGCCCAGGCTGGCGCAGACATGGTGGCGCCGTCGGCCATGATGCCGCTCCAGGTCGAGGCGATCCGCACGATGCTGGACATGAACGGATTTAAGGATATGCCGCTGATGAGTTATAGCGCAAAATTTGCGTCAGCGTTTTACGGGCCTTTCCGTGACGCGGCCGGCTCGGCGCCTCAGTTCGGCGACCGCCGGACGTACCAGCTTGATCCCTCTGACGCCAGGGCAGCTTTGGCGGTGGTGGAGGCAGATATCGCCCCGGGGGCGGATATCGTGATGGTCAAGCCCGCTTTGCCGTACCTGGATATTATCCGACAGGTCAAGGACAAATTCAGCGT
>JADFXE010000073.1:0-2331 GCA_015233705.1 Candidatus Omnitrophota bacterium | reverse complement strand
CTGGTAAAAGCCGCGGCCGCGAACGGATGGGTGGATGAAAAGAAAGTCGTCCTGGAAACATATACGGCGATCAAACGTGCCGGAGCCGGGATCGTGATCAGTTATCACTCGTGTGATCTGGCCCGTTGGCTAAAGGAGAATAAGGAATGATCATCTCGTGGAATATCACCAAGGCCTGTCAGTTGAAATGCCGTCATTGCTACCGGGATGCCGGCACCAAAGAGGCCGATGAATTATCACCCGCGGAAGGCCTTGACCTGGTAGAACAGATCGCGCTTGCGGGGTTCAAGATCCTCATCATCAGCGGCGGAGAGCCTTTGATGCGCAAAGATGTCTACGAGCTGATCGCGCATGCCAGAAAGAACGGGATGCGGCCGGTCCTTGGCACGAACGGGATCATGATCGACCGCTCTGTGGCTAAAAAACTTAAAGAAGCCGGATTGACCCGGGCGGGTATCAGTCTGGACAGCACCAACGAAGCCATCCATGATGACTTTCGCCAGGATATCGGCTCCTGGAAGGGCAGCATCGCGGGCATGCAGGCCTGCAAGGATGAGGGGCTGGATTTCCAGATCCATACGACGGTCACGACGTATAATTACAAGGAAGTGATGAAGATCACCGACCTTGCCGTCAGCCTGGGCGCCAAAGCGCATCATATTTTCTTTCTTGTTCCGACGGGCCGGGGGAAGGACCTGGAGGCGGTGATCCCCTCGAACGAATATCAGGCGCTGCTTAAGCAGATCATGGAAAAGCAGCTGGTCGTGCCTATCGAACTAAAGCCGGTCTGCGCTCCGCAGTTCGTGCCGCTGGCACAGGACATGAACCAGCCGACCCGTTTTACCCGGGGCTGCCTGGCGGGGGTCAGTTATTGCTGTATCCTGCCGAATGGCGATGTGCATCCCTGCCCGTATTTCCCGATCAAGGTTGGCAATGTGCGCGACCAGAAATTCAGCCTGATGTGGAAGAGCCATGCGCTGTTCAAGGAATTGCGCGACGGCGACTACAACGGCAATTGCGGCGGATGCCAGCATAAAACGTCGTGCGGCGGCTGCCGCGCCCGGGCCTATGCCGAGACAGGGAATTATATGGATTTCGACCCCGAGTGTATTTATTAGGGTGATGTATAAAGAATATTTCTTTTATTTGCATCTCGTCGAGTTTGGTGCTATTCTTTAGATGGTCATTATAATGACCATTAGCAAGGAGTCCATGATGCAAATGCTGACAGTCACTGATGCAAAATCAAAATTTTTAAGTCTTGTGCGCCGCACGCACGATCTTGGAGAATTATACGCGATTACGAATGACGGACAGCCTTTTTCTGTTTTGATGAGCTATGATGAATATGAAGGACAATTGGAGACGATTCGTATTCTTAAGGACAAGGTCCTTTCGGCAGGACTATTGAGATCCCTTAAAGATGCTGATGCTGGAGAAACGGCTTCATTTGAAGAAGCGACCGGCAGGAAGCAGTTAAAATGAAACAGAATTGTTACACCGTTGAGTGGCATCGAGACGCGGTAAAGCAATTCCAGCAGGTATCAGACAAGAAATTACAGGTTGAGATCCTTAACATTATTGAACAGACCATTGCCTGGAATCCGTTAGCCGGCAAACCACTTTCTGGCCCGTTTACAGGCGTAAGGTCTTATCGCGTTGGCATTATCCGTATTTTATACAAGGCGTACAAGGATCGTCTGGTTATTGTTATATTGCGTGTTGATCATCGAAAGAATGTTTATCGTCTTAGATGATTTGATTTGTTGATGAAGCCATCATGACTGAAAAAGACAAGAAATTCCTCAAAGGCCTGCAAACCGATTTTCCGCTGACGCCGCGTCCTTTTGCGGCTTTGGCTGACGAGGCAGGCTGCAGCGAGCAGGAAATGCTGGCCTATTTCAAGAAATTGAAAGAGGACGGGGTCCTTCGCTACATTGCCGCGATGTTCGACCTGCGCAAGCTCGGGATCGTTTCCAGCCTCATCGCCCTTAGGGTGCCGGAGTGCAAGCTGGACAAAACGGTCAAGATCATCAATTCCTATCCAAATATCAGCCATAATTATCTCAGGGCTGATGCCTATAACGTCTGGTTCACCGTAAGTGCGGCATCTGAACACAAACTAAAAACAATCCTTGCCGAGATCCGTAAAAAAAGCGGCATTAAAGACATGCTTGACCTTCGCACCCGAAAGGTATTTAAAAGCCAGGCTGTCTTTGAGTTAAGGTAATTTGGCTCAGGGATTGAGCGGTTGACCTTAGAAAAATAATTTTGATTAAACATCAAAAAATTGAACTTTCTCGAATGTTTATTTGCATTTTATGTGTTCGT
>JADFXE010000072.1:5882-6195 GCA_015233705.1 Candidatus Omnitrophota bacterium | reverse complement strand
CCCCTGGATGCAGTTCTATATGCAATCTGCGGTCATCGAAAAAGGGATCACGGTCAAGGACTACAAGTTCGCGCTCCTGGACGTGATCATCGGCTGCACCGCGACGGTCGTGGTGGCGTTCTTTATTATTGTTGCTTGTGCCGCCACGCTGAACAAGAACGGGGTCGTGATCAAGGAAGCGGCGGACGCGGCCATGGCGCTCAAGCCTTTTGCCGGGGTTTTGGCGTCCCAGGTTTTCGCTTTCGGGCTTTTTATCGCCTCGGCCTTTTCGGCAACGATCCTGCCGCTGGCGACCGCTTTTTATGTTTGCGAA
>JADFXE010000072.1:1942-5781 GCA_015233705.1 Candidatus Omnitrophota bacterium | reverse complement strand
TATGCTCGCGGTGGTGATCATCCTCTGGCCCGGAGCTCCGCTCATCGCGATCACTCTTTGGTCACAGATCATTAACGGCATGCTGTTACCGGTGGTCCTTATTTGTATGATCTACATGGTCAATAATCGCTATATTATGGGTGATTATGTGAACAATAAATGGCAGAATATCATCGGTTGGGGGACAACGGCCGTCCTTATCGCCTTGACCTTCATGATGCTGGTTTCCCCCCTGGAGCCGTTCATCCGGAAGCTTTTGGCGGTCAAGCTGCCGGCTGTGTGAAAAGGTTGACGGTAGCCTTCTTGCATGGTAATCTAGACCTCCATTTTTAATTAAAGGGTTTAAGTTGTCCTTAAGGCGTCGTCGTCTTTAAAAAAGAATAAGGAAAGGGGTTTTTCCCTCTTTCCTGCTAAGGCGGGTGAATTTAATTTATGGTCGAAGTAAAAGTGTCGGATCGCAACAGCTTTGAGAAAGCTCTGCGGACGTTCAAAAAGCTTTGTCAGAGAGAGGGTTTTCTCGTCGAGCTGAAGGATCGCCGTTTTTATTCCAAGCCTTCGGAAAAGAAGCGCAAGAAGGGCGGAAAGATTATGACAATGAGATGATTTAACAAGGAGTCATTTAAATCATCCCGATAGCCGCACGAGGTCCTATTGGGTCTCGTGCGACTATCGGGATTTCCATTAAAAGGAAAGATATGATCAAAGTCAAGCGTGCACTGATCAGCGTTTCGGACAAGACCGGGCTGGTAGAGCTGGTCAGGGGCCTGGCCCGATTTAATGTCGAGATCCTTTCTACCGGCGGTACGGCCAAAATGCTGCGCGACGCCGGTTTTACGGTCAAGGACGTGTCCGAGCACACCGGATTCCCGGAAATGCTGGACGGCCGAGTGAAGACGCTGCATCCCAAAGTCCATGGCGGGCTGTTGGCCGTGCGCGATAATCCCGAACACATGAAGACAGTCGAGGAGCACGGGATCGGGTTGATCGATATGGTTGTGGTGAACCTGTATCCATTCGAGAAAGTTGCGGCCAAGAAGAATGTTGATCTCGGTGAAGCGATCGAGAATATTGATATCGGCGGGCCGTCCATGCTGAGGTCGGGTGCGAAGAATTACAAGAGCGTGGCGGTCGTGTGTAACCCCGAACGCTATAAGGATATTCTCAAGGAACTTGAGACTAATAGCGGGATACTTCCTGATGCCCTGCTGTTCAACCTGGCGGTCGAGGTTTTTGAACGGACATCAGCCTATGACCGCGCGATCGCGCAGTTCCTGGGAAAACGGTTCACGTCGGATGCGTTTACGGTCATGCCGCCCCAGGTGAACCTGAATTTTGTCAAGATGCAGGAGCTCCGCTACGGTGAGAATCCGCATCAGCCTGCCGCGTTCTACCGTGATGCCGATGCCGTCAAGGCGCTGGCCAGGATGAAACAGCTGCATGGCAAGGAACTTTCGTTCAATAATATTTTAGACCTCGCTTCGGCGGTCGACATCGCGTATTCTTTTGCGGAACCGGCGGCGGTCATTATCAAGCATAATAATCCCTGCGGCGTTGCCCAGGATGCGGTGCTGGCCAAGGCATACGTGAATGCCTGGTCCTGCGATAAATTGTCAGCGTTCGGCGGCATTATCGGACTGAACCGGGTTTGCGACCAGAAAACGGCACAGGCCATTGCCAAGAGCGGTTTTATGGAATGCGTGATCGTTCCGGGATTTGACAAGGAGGCGCTTGAGCTGCTGGCGCAGAAAAAGAATGTGCGCCTGATGGAGCTGGGTGCTGACGATGTTGTGAAGGATCCATACGATTTCAAAAAGGTCCCCGGCGGCCTTCTGGTGCAGGGGGCGGACACTCGCGTGCTGGCACAAGACGAATTGAAGGTCGTGACCAAAAAGAGATTGACCAAGGCACAGGTCGCCTCCTTGCTCTTCGGCTGGAAAGTTGTCAAGTATGTCAAATCCAATGCGATCGTGCTGACCCAGGGCACGCGGACCGTCGGGATCGGCATGGGACAGACATCAAGGGTCGACAGCGCGAAACTTGCGATCGCCCGTGCCGGGAAGCTGGCGAAAGGCGCCTGCCTGGCCTCAGACGCGTTTTTGCCGAAAGCGGATACGGTAACGTTCGCGGCCAAGGCAGGAGTCAAGGCCATTATCCAGACAGGCGGGTCCATTGCTGACGAAGAAGTCGTCAAGGAAGCCGACAAGCGCGGCGTGGCCATGGCGGTAACGGGAGTCAGGCATTTCAGGCATTAAATGTCATTTAATGTGGATGGATATTTAGCATCTTTTGTCAATTGGGAGCCCCGGCTCGATAAAGCCGGGGCTTTGTCTTTCGGCATAGAACGGATGGACGCTTTGCTTAAGTGCTTTCGCCATCCTGAAAGGGAATTGCTGTTTGCTCATATTGCCGGGTCAAAGGGCAAGGGCTCGACGGCGGTTTTTTTGGCGCAGATCCTGCGGGCCTCGGGCTACCGCGTCGGACTCTACACGTCTCCTCACTTGTACTCTTTTCATGAGCGCATCCGTGTCCTGGAGCCCGGCCAGTCATCCGATGACGTGTTTGAGGGCAGGATCCCTCCCGGTGAATTTGAAGGTCTCTTGTGCCATTATAAAGCTGATATCGATGGGTTGCGCGCTCAGGGTGTTGAGATCACTTATTATGAGCTGATCACGGCACTGGCCGTCGCGTATTTTGCCGCGAAACATGTGAAGGTCGTCGTGCTGGAGACCGGGCTGGGCGGGCGGCTGGATGCTACAAATGCGTTTGAGACCAGCGTCTGCGGGATAACGCCGATCGGTCTGGAACATACGGCGATCCTGGGCGATACGCTGGGCAAGATCGCAGCGGAAAAAGCGGCGATCATTAAATCTGTTGCCCAGAAAGCGTCCCTGGCGCCGCAGGCGCCGGAGGCAATGGCCGTTTTGAGAAAGCGGGCTGCGGAATTCGGGATAATGCCGACAGTGGTCGGCGCTGACATGCCAATTGAGGTCATTGAGGTAAACCGGGACGCTGTGCGGTTCAATGTGTCCGGCCGTCGGGAGTACCGCGGCCTGTCGGTTCGTCTGACAGGGGAACATCAGGCGGAGAATGCAGCCCTGGCGCTGGCCATGGCGGAAGATTTGGAGATGTACGGCCTTGTGTTAACCCAAGAGGCAGTTCACGCCGGATTAGCACAGGCGCGCTGGCCCGGCCGGTTTGAGATATTCAACGGGACGCCGACGGTTGTGGTCGACTCGGCACACACGCCAGAGTCTGCCGCGGTGTGCGCGCGTACGTTTCAGCATGTTTTTCCCGGGCGTAAGGCGGCGTTGTTGCTGGGGGTCGGATCGGATAAAGATATCGCAGGGGTATGCCGCGAGCTGGGAGTTGTGGCCGGGTGCGTGACGGCAGCGCGTGCGGACCATCCGAGGGCCCATGAGTTCACAGAAGGAGAGCTGAAGCAGTTATTTCCGTCGATAAAAACTGCGGTGTTCGGAAATGTTCTGCGGGCTTTTCAAGAGACCGTTCGCCTGGCGGGGACCGATGGCATTGTTCTTGCAGCCGGGTCGGTCTTTCTTGCCGCTGAAGTGAGAAGATTATGTATCAATATCAGCCACACCTAGACACGATCGCAGCGATCGCAACGGCCACAGGGGCCGGCGGTGTTGCGATCGTGCGTATCAGCGGTCCGCGCAGCCTTGAAGTTGCCGGGAAGGTCTTCTTTCCCCGGTCGGCGGAAATGATGGGTTCGTGGAAGGCAAATGTCCTGCATTACGGCTGGGTCAAGGATGTTCAAGGCGTCGTGGTCGATGAGGCCCTGGCGGTCGTGATGCGAGCTCCCAGAAGCTATACAGCGGAAG
>JADFXE010000072.1:0-1917 GCA_015233705.1 Candidatus Omnitrophota bacterium | reverse complement strand
GGCAAAGTCCGTGCTTGAACGTTGTCTTGCGAACGGCGCGCGCCTGGCCGAGCCGGGCGAATTCACGCGGCGCGCATTTTTGAACGGGCGGATCGATCTTGCGCAGGCCGAAGCCGTTTTGGATATGGTCTCGGCGCGGACGGAGTTGATGCTGAAGGCGGCCAATCATCAGTTGAAGGGTGATCTTTCCCGCGAAATCTATTCATTGCGTGAAATGCTGACGACAGCGTATGCCGGGATCGAGGCGCTGTTGAATTTTCCGGAGGATGATGCGGATCGCGGTCAGCTTTCCCTGGCGTGCGGCGAAATCAGGCAAGCGTGCAAGCGGATCGAAATATTGCTTCAGACAGCGCGAAGTGGCGTGTTATTGCGTGAAGGCGTGCGTATGGTGATCTGCGGAAAGCCGAACGTTGGCAAGTCCTCCCTGTTGAACGCTTTGCTCAAGAATGAGCGTGCGATCGTTACGGATGTTGCCGGAACGACCCGCGACACTCTTGAGGAGAGTTTTAACCTGAAAGGCCTGCCGGTGAATCTGGTGGATACGGCCGGTATCCTGGAGCCAAGGGACAAGGTGGAAGCGCAAGCGGTGCGCCGCAGCCATGAAGCGATCGCTTCCGCCGATATCGCTATTGTGGTCCTCGACCGATCTGCCGCGCTGGAGGCAACGGACAGGGAATTATTGTCGCGCGAACTTCCGGCAGGGTCGGTCATTGTCTTGAACAAGTCTGATCTGCCGGCGGCATTGAACGTGCCTGACGTTTTGGCCTTGGCACCGGGCCTCAAGACCGTTGCGGTGTCGGCTTTGAAGCGTGACGGCATGGCACAGCTGGAAACTGTTCTGATGGAAAATGTTTTAAGAGGCGGATCGCTGGATACGAATGGTGTCGTCCTGACGAATGTACGGCATGTAGAGGCTCTGCGGCAGGCGGCGCAGGCCCTTAATGCTGCGCTTGAAGCGCTGGATAACAATGCTCCGGGAGAGATCGTTTCTGACGGCATCAAAAGCGCGGTGAACCGGCTGGATGCCGTCACGGGCCGCGATATCGACCTGGATGCTCTTGACCGCATTTTTTCAATGTTTTGTATCGGGAAATAGCGGCTGACGGCCGTTATTGCCGGAGTTTCTTCAGCTCGGCGTTCAGCCGGGCGATCTCCTCATGGGCGTTGGTGACCGTATCCTGCAGGGCCTTGATCTCCTTGTTCAGCTTTGCAATTTCCTCTTCCCGCTGTGTCAGGCGGGATTCGGCCAGGGTGGCAGCGCTTTCCTTGTCGGCGATGGCGGCCTTTAGCGTATCGCGTTCCCTGGTCATCTGGGAGAGGTCTTTGGCCTTGGCTTCTGCCTCGGTGGACAGCCGGATGAATTCCATGTCGCGCTTCTGGATCACGCCTTTGATCGCGTCCTGCTTGGCTTCCAGGACAGACAGCTTTTCCTGGAGCTTGGCGCTTTCAGTGTCGGCCTGGATGATGATCCGGGTTTTTTGGTCAAGGTCATTCTGGAGCTTGTAAAGCAGGGCTGTTTTTTCCTGCAGGTCCAGGTCGTGGGTCTGGGCGGCTTGCCTGGTGTCTCCGGTCTTCATTTCGGTCTTGTCGCGGACCGCGCTGTTCAGGGCCAGGATCTGTTGTTTGAGATGGACGATCTCGTCGTCCTTCTTGGCCAGGGTCTCGTGGAGGATGCGGGCTTCTTCCATGTTAACGGGGAGGCCGGTCTTCGTCGAGACCGCGCTCACCGGTTGTCCGCTGGTCATGAGGACTGGTTTGCCCCGCAGTTTTTCTGTTTCAGTCGACAGAGCTTCGACCTGGTTTTTCAGGTGAGTGATCGTTCGTTCTTTGGCGTCATTCTGTTCCTGCAGTTGAAGCAGGTTGTTTTTATTTCGTTCTCCGGCAGATTCGGCTTTGGAAAGCTCAGCCTCACGGGTA
>JADFXE010000071.1:3079-6203 GCA_015233705.1 Candidatus Omnitrophota bacterium | reverse complement strand
TCCGGAGAAGCCAAGAAGAGAGATCGGTTTTCATGCCCGGAATGAGTCATGATCGTTGCAAAGAAGGCGTTCTGGACCTGCTTTTCCTCGGCGTTCTTTGTTTCCGGTAATTTGACATTAAGATACGTCGTCAGGTAATTCGCGGTCACCATGAAAATGATCAAAAGCACAAGACTGATATCCACCAGCGGAATGACATTAATATCCGCGATGATCTCATCCTGTTCTGAATAATACCAACGGGCCATAAAACCTCCACTCCACAGTTATTTGGCTGCCAGGACCGGGACAACGGATCGCGCGATGTTCTCGGCGTTGACCAGGATCTTGCGGATGGAACGAACAAAATAATTATACGCCATGACCGCCGGGATCGCGATAAAAAGCCCCAGCGCAGTCGCAACCAGGGCTTCCGAAATGCCCTTGAGGATCACCGATGGTCCGCCCTGGATATTCATCGACAGATTATGGAACGCGTGGATGATCCCCAACACGGTCCCCAACAATCCGATGTAAGGCGCGTTGCTGCCCAGCGTTCCCAGAACCGGGATACGGCGCTCCAGGTTCAGTTTCTCGCTCGACAGGGCCATGCCCAGACCGTCTTCGAACGGAAGGCCGTTTCTCTTCATATTGTCCAGAGTGTGCAGGATCACGCGGGCCACGGATGTCTCGGAATGGCGCAGCGCATCCTCGATATCAACCCTGCGGCCCCTGGGCAAAAGCTCGCGCAAGCGGTTGTGCAGTTCATGCGTCCGGCCGCCGCGCACAAACCGCAGGACCCAGATCCGCTCGACGATAATGGCGATCGACAAGAAAGACAAGAACAGCAAAATGCCGATAACCCACTCTGTGCTGAACAAAGCGATCGAAAGAAGCTTCTGCGTCAACATGACAAATCCCTTTCTTTAAAAGTACAACCCGCTCTCTGAAACTTCGTTAATTTCTTCGTGTCATTGCGGAACACTATATACCACCTACGACTGAAACGATCTCTGAATATCTGCAACAGCGGCCTTGCCTGCCAGGATAAGACCCAGAACCGACAGCCCCGGATCAACCACCTGCCCGGCGGCAAAGACCTTGCGCAGCGTTGCTTCCGACGTCCTGCCCTTGAGCGCGACAGCCCCGTCCGCGGTCAACTCCAGACCCGGAACGTTCTTCAAAAAAAGCGTTGCCGCGCCCTGGGCCGAGGCATTGATAAGCGTGTCTGCCTCGACCTCAAATTCAATTTCCCCATCCTCCACCAGCGCCAGCTGCCCCTGAGCGTTCAACTTGAAATCCGTGTGACGGCAGACCAGCGCCTCAACACATCCGCTGGAATCCGTCTTAATCCTGACGGGATTAGAGAACGTCTTGAACTTCACGCCCTCTTCGGCCGCCTCCTTGACCTGCTGGGCCGATGACTTGATCTCGCCCTCCGGACCACGCACGATCAGCAAGGCTTCCTTGCCCAGACGTACAGCGGTCCGCGCCACCGCAAGGCCGATCTCACTGCCACCAACGACAACGACCTTCTGCCCCAGGAAATCGGGCGTCGTGAACTGCGGCTGGCCAGCCTTCATCCAGCGCAGGAGCTTCATGGCCTCATCAGCCCCGAAGATCCCTGCCGACGACTCACCAGAAACGCCGAGCGACCTGGCCGGGCCAGCGCCGGTCGCCAACAGAATGGCCGGATATCCCCGGTCCTCCAGGATCTCCTCGATCAAAAGCGAACGGCCGACGATAGTGTTCGGAATGAACTCAACGCCGTCCAGTCGAATCTGCTCAATAACAGCGGCCACGGCTTTTTCAGGAAGAACAAACTCACCGTAGGCATACGCTGCAGTTCCACCAAGAACATGGGAAGATTCAAAAACAGTAACCGGATGTCCGGCGCGGGAAAGAACAGAGGCGGCCGTCAACCCGGCCAGACCGGAACCCACCACCGCCACTTTTTGTTTTGCTCGGTGGGCCACCTCAGGCGGCCTAGAAGGCCGGACAGCATCTGCCAGAAAACGTTCGATCGCGCGCAAGCTGACCCGCTCGCCCTTGCGATTATACGCCTGGACTCCGTCGAATGGCTCCGGCACCAACCGTCCCGTGACACCAGGCAAAGGATTTGTTTCCAGAAGCTTGGCGTGAGCGCCAGCCAGGTCCCCCTTGGCCAGAAGACGCAGGACCGCAAAATGATCGGTCCCCAAAGGACAGGGCAAGCCCTTCACCGAGCTTTCCCGCTCGAGAAAGATCTTCGCGTTCTCGATAGCTTCTCCCCGCGTCAACCCCAGATGAACTTCTTCAAACGTGCGAATCCGTTTTTCTGGGCTGAGAGCGCGGCTTCGTTCTTCCGGCATTCCCTGTACTCCTTGAGTCCTCTGGACTCGGCGATCATTTCGTGAATATCGATCCTCCCGGCGTCGACAAAAATGCCGTCAACGGCAGGGAAATAACGTTCGTCCTTGAGCGCAATCGAGGTCGTCTCAAAGAATCCGGGGCGCTGATCCAGCAGTCCCATGACATTGACCTTGAGCGGCACATTGTTTGACCAGACCAAATAAAAAATCTCCTTGAGCGTCTCGGTGGTGGTGTGGGCGTAGATCTCAAGAACCTTTTCCTCAGCCAGGATCTTCTTCAAAGGCGAAAGAATATCGCCCCGGCGCTCGTGCATTCCGTCCTTATACATGACATAAAACTTATTGCAGTTCAGGCGCATCTGGTTCTCAAGAAGCGAAGTCTGGCGCGTGGCAAACCCGGCCAGACCGATCACCTTGTTCCCTGCCGCCTTGGCCGCCCGACACAGACCGACAAGCGAGGCCAGGCCGATCTCCTCACCGATGAACACGACCGTGCTCTTTTTGGGCGGCAGATAACCCGCGCCAAAAGGCCCCTTGACCACAAAAATATCATCATTAATCTTGAGCTCCGCCATCTTACGGGTGTCGTCATCGCTCACCTCATAGACGATCGAGATACATTTCCGGCGCCAGTCAATATCGTAAACGTTAAACGGCGCCAGACGCGAGAACCGGTCCGTCATGAGCGCCACGAACTGGCCCGGTTTCCTCCTGGCGACCAGATCGTCCGAACGGATATCCCGACGTATGATGGTGGGACTGAGGCCTTGCTTGCCGATAACTTTGCACATGCT
>JADFXE010000071.1:0-2868 GCA_015233705.1 Candidatus Omnitrophota bacterium | reverse complement strand
CGCCACGGTACGCGCCTCTGGGCTGTACTCCAAAGATGGTGAGACTGAAACCAGAAAACCGGCATCAAGAATATCTTTAAGAACATCCAGCGGTCCGGCATACCAGTGAAAATTCGCCTTAGTAACACCGGCGGAACAGGTCATCGACAAACTATCGCGATACGCGCCCCGGCTGTGGACCACAACAGGCAGAGCGGATTCTTTGGCCAGACCAAGATGCCGCTCAAAAACATCCCTCTGCTCGCGCTTCTTGTCCTCATTGCCGCTGACTGACTTGTAATGATAATCCAGCCCTGTCTCGCCGATCGCTATCGCTTCTTTGATGTGCTCACGGAAGAACGGAAAACATTTCTCGATCTCCCCGGGCGTAATGTTGCCGGGATGAAGACCAAAGGCCAGGTGTATGCGCGGAGACACTGGAGCGCTCAAGTGTCTCAACTCTAGATGCTTCCTGTTCGACGCCAGGCTTGTCCCCAACGCCACAATATCGCTGATACCAACCTGAACACAGTCAGCCAGCACCCGGTCAATATCCGGCAGCTCATCCAGATGGGTATGAGTATCAATGATCGTTCGCATATGTCGCTATTTGCTCTGCAAGATGAACGTGACCGGCCCGTCGTTGACCAGCGTCACTTCCATCATGGCCTGAAACTTTCCGGTCGCCACGCGGCAAGGGCCCTTTTTCAGCAGCTCCACAAAATAATTATAAAGCGGCTCAGCCTCCGTCGGCGGCGCCGCCGGATCGAACGACGGACGATTGCCGTCATTACAGTTGGCCGCGAGCGTAAACTGTGAGACCACCAGAAATTCACCGTCCACCTCAAAGGCTGCCAGGTCCATTCTCCCGCCCTGGAGCGACGGGAACATCCGGAACTGGGAAACCTTCTTGGCCATGGCTTCGGCCTGTTCCCGGCCGTCGCCCTTCTCGACCGCCAGAAAGATCAGCACACCCTTACGGATGGAACCAATGATCTCGCCAGCCACCACCACCTTAGCTTCTCTGACACGCTGTAGAACTGCTTTCATGGAAGCCTCCTGACATCATCACCTGGGTTTTAAGGAAACAGGCGATGTTGTCTTAATTGATCTGAATTCACGAATATATTCCCTGATCGACCGGGCGATCTTCTGGAAATCCTTTTGGAGAAGCCACTCCTTTTTAAACACGCTGCCGCCGAAGCTGACGGCGCCCGCGCCATGGGCAAAATACGATCCCAGATTCCGGGGCGTCACGCCGCCGCAGGCCAAAAGCTCAACATCATTCAAAGGACCTTTGATCTCCCTGAAATATTCCGGTCCCCATAATCCCGACGGAAAGACCTTGACCATGGCGGCACCGGCGAGCCAGGCCGCGTGGATCTCGGAAGGCGTCAAGGCGCCGGGAAACGCCGGGATGCGATGCTTCACGCAATACGCCATCACATCCCTGACCAGGACCGGCATGACAATGAACGAAGCCCCGGCATCCAGCGCGCTCTTGAGGCTCTTCATATCCAGGACCGTACCCGCCCCGATCGTCAGGCGTTTGCCGGACAAAGCGACCGCCTTACGGATCAGCCTGGCCGCGCCTTCGGTATTCATCGTGATCTCAATCGTCTTTAAGCCTGACGACTCAACAGTCGCCAGCAAAGGCTCGAGATCTTCCGGCCCGATGCCGCGCATGATCCCCAGGATCGGCAGTTGTTTGAACCTGACAACGTCCATACTATTCATCAACCTCGCCCACAAGGCTCTCGTAGAATTCCCTGTAATTCTCCTTCTCGGCGCTCTCGCGCAGCGCGATCGCGGCGCGCGGATGTTCATCGAGAATACCGGCGATGGCGTAAGGGATGATATAACCCCACTCCAGCTTCTCCCGGAGCGGGATGAATTCCTTGGAGATGAGATCCAGAATAGGACGGATATCGTATTTCGGATTCTTCAGGAATCCCAGCATAAGCTCCAAGGGACAGTTCCCGGCGGCGCGGCCCATGCCGTAGACTGTGGCATCCACATAGTTAGCATCATGGATAATTGCCTCGATCGAATTGCCAAAGGCCAGCTGCTGATTATTGTGCGTATGGATCCCGACTTCTTTGGACTTGAGGATGCTCTTCGCCTTCTTAATGAGAAATTCCGTCGTCTCCTGGTAAAGCGCGCCGTTGCTGTCCACGATGTAAACGACGTTCGCCTTGCACTCTTCCTCCAGCTGATGCAGGCACTCGGTCAGCTCATTGTCCAGGGCCCGTGAAATGGCCATCAGATTGACCGCAGTCTCATAACCTTTGGCCGCAAAATGATTCGCCAGATGGATCGCCTTGTCAACGTCCTTCACATAACACGCCGTCCTGATCATGGTGATCGGGCTGTTCTTGCGCGGGGCGATATCATTCACATCCACGCGGTCCACGTCGACCATAACCGAAAGCTTGGTCTTTGATTCAATGCCGTCAATGACCTTGTGAATATCTGCATCCTCGCAGAATTTCCATATCCCGAACTCTTTCGCGCCCAGCAGCTTCTTGGAATTCTTGTAACCGATTTCCATATAATCAACGCCGGCGTCCGACACGGCCTTGTAGACCGCCCGAACGAACCGGTGATCAAAATCATGATCATTGATGAGCCCGCCGTCGCGTATCGTGCAGTCCAATACCTTGATCTTTTCTCTGAACATATTCTCTCCTTTTTGTCCCCTTGATTAAGACCCCACATTGATCAGTATATCTTTGCGAGCAGCGCCACCACCGCGGTCTCCACCTTGAGGATCCGTTCGCCCAAATTCACGATCTCGCAATCCGCCTCACGAAATTTCGCGATCTCAAAGGGAATAAATCCGCCCTCCGGCCCGATGATGACCACAGCAGGCTTCCGCAATCCGTAAGG
>JADFXE010000070.1 GCA_015233705.1 Candidatus Omnitrophota bacterium | reverse complement strand
GACCAAACCAAACCCGGTCACGTCCGTGACCGCATGGATCCCCTCCTGCCCAAGAACAGCCTTGCAAGCGCCGGCATTAGACCGCAACATCCCCTGCACACAGGCCCGCTGATAATTGGCCGAAAGGTCATCCATGGTCGAGGCCACATACAAAATGGCCCCGGTCCCTATCGGCTTGGTGAGAACCAGAAGGTCCCCTGACTGTGGCGTGGAATTGCTGATGTATTCCTCCGGCCGGCAAACACCATATAACAACCCGCCGAAGAAGAGCTCCTTGCTGCCAACCGTATATTGACCAACCTGCGCTGCGCCCATATGTGCCACCTCGGTGGCGGCAGCATCGGTGAGGCGCCCCAGCGCAAGCGAATCATTGGCCCAAGACCGGTACATAATGCCCAGAGCGCCCCGCGGAGTGATCCCCTTGGCGTACAGGTCGCTAGCCGCGTGCACCATGGCCACGCGGCCAAAACACGGCGCGGAATTCATCATGGGTTTGATGACATCGACAGTGAAGGCCACAGCCCGCTTGTCATCGAGATTGAAAAGGACCACATCATCCTTAACGCGCAGATCGGCAAAATGCTTCTGCGGCAACTTCGAAATGAGGAATTTCAGGATCCCCTGCAACTTGTCTGCCGGATACTTGGCCGCGCAACCCTGAACCCTCCGGTCTGTGATCAGGCTGTCCTGGGCGGCAAATGCGTCCTCTGTAATCTGAGCCGATTCCGTCGTGACCGGAGCAATGGTCTGGCCCAAACCTGCCACAGCAGGAATAATCTCGACCAGGATCAGGGTACAGATCAGGTTCTTCGAGGCCACGGTATGTCCGCCTACCACCGGGATCTGACAATCGTCCATGGCCTTGACCATGTTCGTCAGGAACTGCTCCTCGATCGCACTTCTCTCGTCCAGAGATTCCGGCAGAGCCAGGATGCTCAGCGCAAAGACAGGATGCCGTTCTTTCTCTGCCACATATTGTTTCACCTGATCGACGAATTTCCCGGGAGCGCTCACAATCTCCTGATCCAGCGTGGCATGCGGATCAAGCTGGAGCGTGGCCATCGTGAAGCGAACCGAATTTTTCTCATCCAGCGGACCGATGAATTCCTGGATCGGCACCTGCTCAGCGCTCGGCTCCTGCTCAACCGCCTCCAACCACGACTTCCAGCCTTCGGCAATAACAATGCCTTCCGCGACGAAACTCTTCAAGAACTTGTCCGGAACCGCCAGCGTCCGCAGATAATTGAAGCTCAGCCGGTCACCTTCGTCCTGATCCAGCCCGCGCACATGATGCGCCACGATCTCGTCAAAAAGAACCGCTGATCTGAGCGTTTCACCTTTATACCCGCTGAACTGGGAATCAAAAAGAATTGGGTGCAGCCGCACCAGCGCCAGCTGTCTTCCGGCAGCGGGAATATATTCTGCGATGATCCGCTTCCCGTTGACCTGGCTGGTGAGCGGCGTTACCTCGATCAAAAGCTCTTCCTTGCCGGCAAGATCCTTCGGCAAATACGGACTGATCATGGCCAGGTTATCCGTGAGCATGTCGTCAATATTCGAAACATCCTTCCCGTGCACTATAGAAAGCGATGAGCTCGCGCCAAGGCTGACCTTGAACGTCACCGGCGAGAACCGTGTGCACAGGTTGTCCCGCACCAGCAAGGGGCAATGCAGCGAGAACGCCGGGTTCACCAGCGTCGGGGTCGGGAGCGCAGCCTGCAACGTCCTCAGCATAAGCGCCTGGTCCACGCTCTTCAAATCCACCTTGAACAACGGCGGATTAAAGTTGATGTCCCAAGAGCGCACATACTCCAGCGCCGCCTGCGGATCCTTGCCGAGCGCCTTTAAAAACGCAGCCTTCTGGTCAGCCGATACGTTAAGCTTGTCCATGCCTGACAGGAAATGTTCCAGACTATACCCTGATCCCGCCAGGGCCTTCTGCAGCTCGGCGGAGATGCTCCACAGCGCGGCGCTATCCGCGACCCACTGCTTCTTAAGTAATTCCTTCGGGAACCCGGAGCGCGCCATAAACTCGTGGCTCTTTAAGAGAAGATACAGCTGCACCAGGACCACGCTGCGGCGCTCTTCATCTGTCAGCGACGCGTCGGTCAGGATCCGCTCGGCCAGATACAGGCCGTGAATATCCTGACCCGCAAAAGCCTTCGGAGAGCGGAACAGGTTCAAGCGGACCATATCGCTCGGCGCCACCAACAGGTTGGCCATGAGCCACCCCAGCGCCTGACCCACCATGTTCTGACGGGCAAAGGACGCAGGGAAATATTTCTTTTCCGAAAGCTGCCGGCTGACCAAAGACACGGGCCGGTCCTCAGTCACGCTGGTCACCGATTTCTCGGGACAGAGATAGGTATCAATGATGACATCCGCGCTCGGGCGGAGGATATCGGTCCGGTAGCGCATCAAAATATTATGGTAAGGCTGATAGCGCAGGAAATATTCCAGGCGCTCTTTATCGTCGCCGTTCAGCAGGTACTCCATGCGACGGTGCTCAGCGGACTCGATATAAACCGAGAAATCTCCGGCCGGGACCTCCCTGGGCTGATACAGCTCAAGGATCGTGCCTTCGATTAGGATGACCTTGTAACGGCCGCTGGCGCGAAGAGCCTGGAAGTCGCGGTCAAACCCGTCGCTGTCATAGAACCAGGCATCCGGCACTTTGTAATCGTTGACCTCGATGAGCGCAATCTCGTCCTTGGACACGACGCTCTTGAGGCCTTCCTTCAGATAACGGATCAAATGGGACTTGCGGTTGCCCGGACGGCCGTTGATGCGGACAATGACCGGCGCGTTCGGATCACGCTCAAGCTTGGCCATGATCTTGGCACAGAGCACGCTGATCCCAGTGGCCAGCGAAACCGCCTGCCGCTCAGAATTGACCGGACGAGTATACGGATGAAGCGTGTACTGCTCACCAATCTTGTCATTGCGGCGGAAGAACTTTAGCGTATACGCGTCTCCCTTGCGGCGTTCGCCCAGGGCCGCTTCGGCGTGCTCCACCCGGCGAACAGCCGCCGAGATACCGAACAGCTGATCGACCAGGAACGCCCACATCCGGCGCAGGCCATCCCAGAGCTGACACATCTGCTCGAACGAAAGGACCCCGAGCTGACAACAGACCTCGATGTTAAGCCGGGGGCGTGCCACATAATCATCTTCAAAATATTCCGGCGTATGCCGCTGGGCCACGCGGAATAAGTTGCGCAGTGCCCGCTCCAGCCTGGCCAACTTTTTGGCATCACGGCCAGGATAAACATCCCTGACATTAAGGCTCTGACCAAGCTGCTCCAGGGCGCGGGCGATATTCTTCCGGCGAATGGCACCCAAAACCTTTTCAACGCGGCTCGTGCCGATCTGCTGCGCCGTGGCCCAAAGCTCCTGGCGACCGAGGGCTGCGAGTGTCTTATGAAGGTTCTCGAAATAATCCCCTTCAATGATCTGGTTCGCGCGGAACAACTGCCGGGGAAGATCCAGCGGCCTGCCCGTGAACCGATTCCACCACGCCTTGCTCCGAGAAACCGACGGAAGAACAGTGATCCCAAAATCGTCATTAACGCGACGGACATGACCGGACTGCTCACGGGACAACCCGAAAACCTGTCCCCGACGCTCCCAGCTTTCCTGATCCTGTTGCTCGATGGCCGCCATGTACGCCGCGCCAACGGCCACGGCATAATCGACATCAATCTGACTCATCTCCACCGTCAAGCCAGAGGAAGGAAATTCATTGGCAATGGTCGATCGGATGGCCTCCAGGATCAATGCGCCCTGCGGACCCTGCAGGTTCTTGCCGGAGAGAATGACCTTGTCATATCCCAGGATCACCTGCCCCTTGACAAAACCACGGGCCCAATACTGCCCATTTAAAACAAAAAGTTTCTTTAATTGCTCCGGCGAGAACCGGTCCTTGACGCGCATCAGATCATTCCACGGCAACGCCACCCCCAGAACCTCGCGGGTCAGGTTCACAAAGGCTTCACATGTCCCGTAGGCCCTCAATGTCCCCCGGACACCGGTTTTGGGAGCTTCATACCCGGTCAGCGGATCACCTACCAGAATATGCCGGAACTCAACGTAATTGCTGGTGATATTGCCGTCACGATCAATGTCCTTGCAGGCCATGGCTGTCCCGAGCTTGACGACCAGCGCCTTCTTGACCTTGGCCACACATCTTTCGCCGAGAGCGGCCACCTTATTATCCATCTCGATGGAGACCGGCCGGCCCAACCGCGCGGACAGATCGCTGCCGAAAGAGCGCAACTTCGCAAAATCATCAGCGGAGAGAACATCCGTCACATTGGCGCGTGTCAAAATCTGGCCATCCCGGACCAGTCCCACAGTCCCGACCCCGATCCGCCCGACTTCCTTTGCATCAATGTTCGCCCGACGGATCGTGTCGCGAATGAAGGCCTCGATGCCGGTAATAAATTCATCGTAAGTGGCCGGCCGCGCCCAATTCTTCTGCCCGACCGTCGGATTCCACAGGATCCGGCTGTCCTGGAACAGGATCTCTTCGCCGCGCATCACCACACAGCGGCTGTAGGTGCTGCCAATATTGACACCCACGACAACAACGCGCGGATCCAGGGCCGGCACTTTGGCGACTGACCAGCGATGCTGATCCGGAACATCGCCGCTGACGCTGCCGTCCACAGGAGCCTGTTCAAAGACCAGCGCGCGGCCAAACACGAGCTGCACGCGCTCCCGAAGCGTACCCAGACGATCGATCCGATTAAAGGCCTCGGAGATCGCGGTTAATTCCTTTTCATCCACCCCACGGATAATGATGCGCTGGGCCATATGGCAGGCGAATAAATCATAAATAAACGCGGCAATTTCACCCGCCGTGCCCTGCTTCTCCCGACGGAATGTAATCCGGCCAATGTCGTTCTTATCCAAAGTGATGAGAATCTCCGCGCCGCCAGTCTTCTTCTCCGAAACAGACCTTTCCGCCTCCACCAACGGCAGAGGAGCCGCAGTCCGATTGAGATCTGGCTGCTGAGACTTCTGCAGCATCCCGTTCATCACCTCAAAGGCACTCTTCATCGCAAGCAAGGTCTTGGCCACGCGCACCCGCCGCTGAAAATGCTCGCGCAAAACGCCGGGTTCCTGATCAGCAAAAACATGCTTGATCGCGGCCGTAATATGCCGCTTGGCGCAAGCCAGGCCTTCCACCTCAGTGCGATACTCGACATACATCTCGACCATCTTCCAGGCAAGCTCCAGGCGCTGCAAGGCAGAAACGGCATCATAGCGACCCTGGGACAGATACTGCTCGCTCTGACGGAAGATCCAGGGAATATTGCCGATCGAGGCCCGACCGATCATGACGCTGTCTGCCTCGGTCAGCTCCATCATCCTGCGGGCCTTTTCCGGTGAGCCGATACAGCCATTGCCAATAATCTTCATCTCTCCCGCGACGCTTTTCGCTTCCTTCAACAGATCCAGGTCCAGCCGTTTCTCGTCGTAGCTGGTCCCGAAGATCGCGGGATAAAGGATCACAAACGCCGCGCCGCTCTCGCGCGACATCCTGACCATCTCTAGCGTCTTGGCCCTGGCCTCGGGGCTCACCTTGAGCATCGTGGCCAAATTCTCCTCTTTCTCAGCCACATACCCTGCCGGGAACTTAATCCCCACGGGAATCTTGACCGCTGCGGTCACAGCGCGCAGGATTTTGCCGGCCAG
This sequence comes from Candidatus Omnitrophota bacterium, assembly GCA_015233705.1. The sequence goes on along the minus strand of JADFXE010000070.1, from coordinate 605 downwards.
CGCGACATTATTGAGCAGGCCGCTACCGCCGCCGCACTTGCGAATATTTTCTCCGATGCAAATCGAGTTGATGTCGATCGCGCTGACGCCGAAATGCTCAAGCAATCTGGCGGCACGGACATACGTCTGAACCACTTTCTTCTCGGAACCAAAAATTTCGCGATACGCCTCGTCAGTCGCGCAACGATGCGGCCCCAGGAGCTGGACCACAAAATGCTTCTCGCGGGACGAGAATTCCACGCGCGCCAGGCCTCTCCAGTCGCGCTGATGGGGATCAAAGGCATTATCCAGCTCATCGGCCGTCTGATGAAGCAGCCAGCCCAGCTCACAAAATTCGCCAAACGTCACATTCGTATCCACCAGGATGCGATAAGGGATGTCCGTAAATTGATCCATTTCCGGCGGAACAACCTTGGGGAACACCTTCATGTCCAGCGGCCTGGACACCGGACGATGCTCGGCAACATTGACCGGCGCGGCCAACGAGTGCTTCCTGATCTCATAAAGATAGCCTTGCTCCCCAGCCGCCAGGACCGTGATGTTACCAGACATATCCAGCGCAAAAATCTCGTTGACCGCGATCTGCTCCCACGGCGTTTCCAGGA
>JADFXE010000006.1:25484-27135 GCA_015233705.1 Candidatus Omnitrophota bacterium | reverse complement strand
AGGGCGGGCGATTTGAGCGAATAAGCCGTCCCAGCCGCTGACATCATTACTGCGCCGCATCCATTCAAAATTTCAAAAAACTTTATTTATTATAAGAATTGCATCAATTTGATTGCCTGCCTGGGAACGCATGCTATAATTCAGCCATTCAAAATAAGGAAAATATGCAGCCTATTTCTGATTACCACATGCACACACCTTTGTGCGGCCACGCGGACGGCGAACCGGCCGCCTATGCCCAGCACGCCGTTACGATGGGCCTCAAGGAGATCGGGTTCTCAGACCATGCCCCGCTCTTCTCCCATAAAGACCCGTCAATCACCATGGACGAATCCCAGCTTCCCCTTTACCACCAGATGATCGAGGCTGTTCGTAAACAGTTTGCCGACCAATTGACCATCCGTATCGGCATTGAGGCTGATTTTGTCCCTGGCTACGAGGACCGCACCAAGACCATGCTGGCGGCCTATCCTTATGACTACGTCTTGGGCTCAGTTCATTTTATCGCCGAATGGGGTTTTGATGACCCGATCCAGCTGAAGACCTGGAGCAAAAAAGATGTTAACCGGGTCTACCAGCAATATTACAAGCTCCTGCAAAAGACCGCCCTTTCCGGGCTGTTTGACATCATGGCGCACGTGGATTTGGTCAAAAAATTCGACTTCCATCCCACCATTGACATGGCCCAGGAGGTCAGGGAAACGGCGGCGGCCTTTAAACAGGCCGGGGTCCTAATCGAGATCAACTCATCCGGCCTGCGCAAGCCGGTCAAGGAGATCTATCCGTCGCTGCATGATCTTAAGATTTACCGCGAGGCCGGCGTACCGATCACCTTCGGTTCCGATGCCCACAAGCCTGCTGAAGTTGGTCAGGATTTTGACAAGTCTCATCAGCTGGCGCTGGCGGCAGGATACAAAGAATACGCGCTTCTCAAAGGCCGCAAGATCGACCGGACGCTTCCTCTCTGACCCGAATTGTCCAGTCAACTGAATAATTCAGAACTCTACTTTCGCCACAATCCCAATTTCCTTGCCCGCGCCTGCTCAAAAAGCGCCTTGAAATCTGCTGCGCGTTTCACATTCGGCGGGATGGTCATCAGGTAAGCGTACCCGTTCTTCACGATCTCCTCATTGACAAATGTCCCATCGTCAAGATAAACGTAGGCCAGCAAACGGCCGTATTTGTCGCGCGGCTGGACATCGAACTCCAGGGTCACATCTTTATCAGCCAAAAGATTTTTCGAGAACTCATACGCCTCCTCGCCCATGCTCTTGATGGTGTCAACATCCAGCCCGAGACGCCGGGCGTCGCGATAAAGTTTGGGGTTGTCGTGCAGTTCGGGCGCGTCGATGCCAATGAACCGCACTTTCTCTCCGTTCGCCAGCTTGATCGTATCCCCATCGTAGATGCGAACGACACGCGAACGGACGGTCTGTCCTGACAGTTGGGATAACGCCGCCTTGGGCGCCGGAGAGACACTCTTCGGCTGGCCGGAATAATGGGCCACAGCCGAAATGATCGCAACGGCAAAAAAAACAACAAACAGCGGATGAAGCGCCTTGATCTGGGGGGATCGACGTTTCATTTGGGGGATTCCGGGACTGTTTAACGAAAACTAGATGCCAATTGACCTACGGTAATTTTCTGAACT
>JADFXE010000006.1:21937-25437 GCA_015233705.1 Candidatus Omnitrophota bacterium | reverse complement strand
TCTGAATGAACTGTGCCTTCATATCTTCTCCGCGCAGGGTCATCACCTTCTGGCCATCGACGTACACTGGCGCCACCGGGTCCTCAAAGGCGCCAGGCAAGCTGATGCCGATATCCGCGTGCTGACTTTCCCCGGGGCCGTTGACCACACAGCCCATGACCGCGATCTTAAGCTTCTCAACGCCGGGATAACGCTGGCGCCAGTCAGGCATGCGGCTTAAGACATGCTCGCGGATCTCCTGCGCGAGTTTCTGAAAATAAAGGCTCTGCGTCCGGCCGCAACCGGGACAGCTGACCACGCTCGGAATAAAATGCCGCAGCCCCAGGGCCTGCAAAAGCTCCTGGCAGACCTGGACCTCACGCGAACGGGGCGCGCCAGGCTCAGGCGTGAGCGACACCCGGATAGTATCCCCGATCCCCTGCTGTAAAAGGACAGCTAATGCCGAGGTGCTGGCCGTGATCCCCTTGATGCCGCCGCCAGCCTCGGTCAGGCCTAGATGAAGGACATAATCGCACATCCTGGCCAGCCGCTCGTAGACCTCGATCATATCCTGGACCACAGACAGCTTGGCGCTAAGAACCAACTTTTCTTTGGGAAGCCCCAGCTCCAGCGCGTATTGAGCGCTTTCCAAAGCACTTTCAATCACAGCCTGGAACATGATCTCGCGGACACCTTTGGGATCTTTGGCGCTCTTGTCATTGTCCATGACCTTGGCCAGGATCTCCCGGTCCAGCGATCCCCAATTGACGCCGATCCTGACCGCTTTCTTGTAGCGGATCGCTAGTCTAATAATCTGGGCGAAATTCTCGTCACGGTGATGCCCCTTGCCCACATTGCCCGGATTGATGCGGTACTTGTCCAGGAGTTCGGCCAACTCGGCATTCTGCGACAGGAGCAGGTGTCCGTTGAAATGAAAATCTCCGACGATGGGAGTCACAACACGATTCTCCCGAAGCCGCCGGAGCATGACCACCGCGGCCTTGGCCGCGGCATCGTCATTGATGGTCCAGCGGACCATCTCGGAGCCCGCCTCGATAAGTTGCAGGGTCTGATGGAACGTGGCGTTGACGTCAGCGCTGGGAGTGTCAGTCATGGACTGGACCGCGACCGAATGCCCGCTTCCCAAAAGGAGCGAACCGACCTGGACAGAAGGTGTTTTTCGACGGATGGCGTAGGACATAATTTACTTTTTACTTTTCAGCGGTCGCTTTTCCCATTAATATAATACGGTATTGTAACGTAACGAAAAGGCGGCTTCAATGCAAATCTTCCTCGCCCGCACCCAGGGCTTCTGTGCCGGGGTCGCGCGGGCCATTGATATCGTTGAGAAAACTCTCGCCAAATACGGGACGCCACTCTATGTCTTTCACGAGATCGTTCACAACACTGCTGTCGTCGATGGTCTCAAGAAGCGCGGCGTTATCTTTGTGGACGACCTCGACGATGTCCCGGCCGGCGCCCGCGTCATCTTCAGCGCGCACGGCGTTTCCCCTCAAGTCGTTACCAAAGCCAGGGACCGGGGCCTTCAGGCGATCGACGCCACTTGCCCGCTGGTGACCAAGGTCCACGCCGAGGCGATCCGCCTGTCCGTAAAGAATATCGACGTTATCCTGATCGGCCACAAAGGCCATGAAGAGGTCGTCGGCACCGCCGGACAGGTCAAGCCCGAACTCCTTCACATGGTCCAAAATGCCCAAGACATCGAGAAGCTGGATATCGCGCCTCACAAGAAGGTTGGATTCATCACCCAGACCACGCTTTCGGTCGACGACACACGCGAGCTCATCCTCAAACTGCGCGCCCGCTTTCCGCATCTTGTGACGCTTAACAAGGATGACATCTGCTACGCCACCCAGAACCGTCAGGACGCGGTCAAGGAACTGGCCGAACTGTGCGAGGTCATTATCATCTGCGGGTCCAAGAACAGTTCCAACTCCAACCGCCTGCGGGAAAAGGGCGAACAGCTGGGCCGGCCCAGCTACATCATTGATAACGCCTCCGAACTCAACCTGACCTGGATCGACGGAAAAGACAAAGTCGGAATCAGTTCCGGTGCCTCGGTGCCGCAGCATATCGTTGACGAGGTGGTCGCCGCGATCCGCAGGCGCTACCCCGAGACCGAAGTCAAAATGTTCGAAAGTCCGGAAAAAGACATCAAGTTTCCGTTACCAAAGATCTGACCATGGACCTGTCCTTTCTCAACGATCTGAACGTCAAGATCACACTGCATGCGCCGCTGAGCAGCGTCACGACCTTCTGCCTCGGAGGCCCTTGCCTGGCGCTGATCGAATGCCATACGGCCAGCGACCTGACCGCAACTGTCCAGCGCCTGCACACTTGCAACGTCGACTTTCTAGTGATGGGTTTCGGCGCCAATATCCTGGCATCTGACCACGGCGTTGAGCGCGTGATCGTCCGCTACTCATCTACCACTCCCGCCATCACGTGCCAGAAGGACCGCTTGACTGTTGCCGCCTCGACGCAGCTGGATGACCTGATTCTGTTCGCCATTAAGGAAGGCCTGGAAGGCCTGACCGTCTTCAGCGGCATTCCCGGAACGGTCGGCGGCGCGATCGCGGGCAATGCCGGCGCCTACGGCCTGGCGATTTCAGATGCACTCATCGAGCTGACCTTGCTCAAGCCCGACGGAAGAGTCACCACTGCCCCCAAGAGCGCGGTGACCTTCTCCTACCGCGATTCGACGATCAAACACAACGGTGACATCATTCTCTCAGCGGTTTTTGAACTAAAACCTGGCAAAGCACCCCGGATCATGAAACAGACTTACCTTAATCTCATTGCAAAACGCGAAGGCAAGCACGGATCCTGGAAAGAGCACCCGTCCGCCGGATCTTTCTTTCGCAATGTTTCAGCCACCTCCAAGGCCGGACAGCGCGAAGCAGCCGGCTGGTATCTGGATCAAGCCGGCGCCAAACAGCTGCGCGTCGGCGGGGCGCACACGCTCGAGCAGCACGCCAACATCATCACCCGAGACGACGGCGCGACCGCCCAGGATGTTTATGACCTGACCCTGAAAATGGCGGCTGCTGTTAAGGAGAAATTCGGAATCGAGCTTGTCCGCGAGGCGCGCATGCTGGGGAAATTCGATAACGCGCCGGGATGCGATCCGAGGGGTTTTTGGTAATCAATGGCCTTGAAAATCTGGAGACACAGGTTCTCCAGATTCACTGAAAAGCGAAATTGTGCTAAGCCTTGGGCTTGCGGCCTTTGGCCACCAGGATCCGACCCAAACGCTTGTGACCGGCCTTCATATACCATTGCGACCACCAATGGACCAGGTCGCTGGCTGACCAGTTGATATAATTCTTGTGAAGCTCAACCTCGGCTGCAGCCGCGGCATCGTCCATCTGCTTCATCACTTCTTCTTTGTTCTGCACCTCTGCCATACAACCTCCGTGTTATTCGGTGGACACAACATTTGTCTGATCCAGCGCGCCCTTCAGCGTGTGCCAGGCAAGGATAGCACATTTGACGCGGCT
>JADFXE010000006.1:0-21927 GCA_015233705.1 Candidatus Omnitrophota bacterium | reverse complement strand
CAGATACCGGAAAAAACGGTCAGCTTCCCCAAATGATGCGGATCTTTCTGTGGATCCATTTCTTTGGTGACCAGCTTGCGGAATTCCTCAAAGAGCGCCGTGGCCTCATCGACCGTCTTGCCTTTCAGGGCAGCCGTCATCATGGAGGCGGACGCCTTGGAAATGGCACAGCCGTCCCCTTCAAAAGAAACTTCCTCGACGACACCGCTGGCATTCACCCGGGCGTAAATAAAAAGATGGTCGCCGCACAGAGGATTATAACCTTCGGCATGATGCGAACACGGCTCCAGCTTGCCAAAATTCCGGGGCTTCTTGTTGTGCTCGAGAATAACCTGCTGGTAAAGTTCGTCGTTGTGGATCGTCATGTTCGACTCTCAAATTGCAATTGACTAATAGTCAATTTATGTTAATATTAAATAAATTTAACGCCCCGGTAGCTTAAGCGGATAAAGCCCTTTCCTCACGAAAAAGGCGATGCCGGTTCGAATCCGGCCCGGGGCGTTAAAGATCTTGGGATGAGCCTGGGAAAGCATCCCAAGATCAAATCTTTTCTTGCGCTCTTAACCACGAAAAGATATACTTAATCTGCTTCTTCGTGAGGAAAGGCTTTCTTAAGCTACGGGCCGCGAGCAATCGCGGCCTTTTTATTTCTCCCCTGTCATTCAAAAACTCCAACAACCTTTCTCAGCGCCGTCACAAAGATGTCGATCTCCTCTTTGGTGTTGTAAAACGCCAGCGAGGCGCGCGACGTTGCCGGCACGCCGAAATGCTTCATGACCGGCTGGGTGCAATGATGACCGGTGCGGATCGCCACACCTTCGCGGTCGATCAAAGTCCCGATATCATGCGCATGGATATTCGGCAGAATGAACGAAAAGATCGGCGCCTTGTGCCTGGCCGTGCCAATCAGCTTCAAACCAGGGACAGTCAACAGCGCTTTGGTCCCGTAATCCAAAAGGTCTTTTTTGTAAACCGTGACCGCCTCCCAGCCCAGACTGCGGACATAATCAATAGCCGCGCCCATGCCGATGATGCCGGCGATATTCGGCGTGCCCGCCTCGAACTTGAGCGGCAGGCGGTTAAAGATCGTCTTGTCAAAACTGACGCTAAGGATCATGTCGCCACCGCCCTGGTACGGCGGCATGGTCTCCAGGATCTTTTCCTTGCCGTAAAGGACGCCGACACCCGTCGGGCCAAAAAGCTTGTGGCCGGAAAAGACCAGAAAATCCACGTCCAGCGCCTGGACATCGATCGACTCCTGGGAAACGCCCTGGGCCGCATCCAGAAGGAAAAACGCGCCCATCTCATGCGCCAGCCTGACCATCTCGGCAACAGGGTTGACCGTGCCCAGCGAATTGGAGACATGAACGATCGAAACGAGCTTTGTCCGCGCTGACAAGAGCTTCCTGTATTCTTCGATGATGACTTCGCCATTGTCGTCGATCGGCGCGACCTTGAGGACAGCGCCGGTCGCTTCGCGGATCAGCTGCCAAGGCACAATGTTGGAATGGTGCTCCATTTCAGAGATAAGGATCTCATCGCCGGGTTTCAAAAATGTCCGGCCATACGAGGCCGCCACCAAATTGATCGACTCGGTCGCGCCCTTGGTGAACACGATCTCGGCAAGGCTTTTGGCATTGAGAAACCGCCGAACCTTTTCGCGGGTCGATTCATATTCAGCCGTAGCCTGCTCGCTCAAATAGTGAACGCCGCGATGGATATTAGCGGTCCGGTGACAATAATGATCATGCGTCAGGGACATGACCTGGCAGGGCTTGAAAGTGGTCGCCGCATTGTCAAAATAAATGAGCGGCTTGTCGTCCCTGCCGTGCGCCCGCAGGTTGGGAAAATCATTTCTGATACGCTTCACGTCGAATGTCATTGTCTTGTCACGGCTGTCTTTGACACAGCCGCCCTCAGTAAGGAGTCATTGATCTGCCCCAGCACATCTTCCATAAAACCCCGGATAAGCATGCGGCCGGCCGCGGGCCTGTCAATGCCGCGCGTCTGGAGATAAAAGATCTCCTCCTCACTCAACTGTCCGATCGTGGCGCCGTGGGTGCATTTCACATCATCAGCGCCGATCTCAAGCTGAGGCTTGGTATCCACCCGGCACTCAGAACTCAAAAGAAGATTCTTGTTCAGCTGGTAGGAATTGGTGAGCTGCGCCTCGCGGCCGACAAAAATCCGGCCGTTAAAGACCGAATGCGAACGCTCCTCGAGGATACACTTGTAAAGCTGATTGCTCCTGGCGTTGGGCGCGACGTGCTCGACAAAGGTGTGGCTGTCCACATGACGATCGCCTTGCAGAGCATGAAGACCGTTCAGGGTCACGTCACTTCCCTCTCCTTCCAGGACCACGCTCAGATTATCGCGGAACATCTTGGCTCCGCCGCTGAACATGAATGTCCTCAAGCGGCTGTCCTTGGCCAGCCAGGCGCGGGTTGAACCGACGTGAAATCCCAACACTGAGTCCTGATGCGACTGCGCGCGCTCCAGAGCCGCGCCTTCGCCCAAAACAATATCCAGACAAGGATTGGCAAAATACTCGCCCTGATCCAGGGAAACAAACGTCTCCAGAACGGCCAGCTGAGAGAGAGCGCCGACCTTGATGAAACCTCGCGGGAATGCTGCGATCTTGCCAGCGCTTGAATCCAGAAGCTGAAGCACATGCAGCGGCGCCGGGGCCTTGACTCCGGCGGGAATATCCAGCCAAAGCGCGTCCTGGGAATAAAGACGGTTCAACTCCAAGAACAGCTTTGAGTCATTTTTTGTTCCGCGCAAAGTGTGTTCTGTCTCGCGGGCGATGGCTGACAAGGCCTTTTCGCCGGTCAAGACGGTCCAGCCCTTGGGGATCTTGCAAGTGTCCGACGATGCGGTAACAAAAAATCCGTTCAAGAAAACCAGATTGACTGCTTCAGGAACAAGAAAACCCTTGGCCTGTTCGGGAACAGCGCCTTCAGGACGCTGGGCCGGCTTGAACGACTGCTCTGCCAAAGACGCAAGGCTGGTGTATTTCCAGGCATCATCCTTGATCGAGGGCCAGGGAAGCACGCCAAGCCCGGCAGCATCAGCGCCGGAGCCTTTTAATCCCTGAAATAACTGCGTTGTGGAAAATTCTTTAGTATTCATCACTTGATCAACCAATCGTAACCTTTAGCCTCGACCTCAAGCGCCAGTTCTTTTCCGCCGGACTTGATGATCCGCCCGGCATGGAGCACATGGACAAAATCCGGCTGAATATAATTTAACAGCCGCTGGTAATGCGTGATCACGATCATGGCGTTGCGCTTGGTACGCAGCTTATTGACGCCGGAGGCCACGATCTTCATGGAATCGATATCCAATCCGGAATCTGTTTCGTCCAGGACCGCCAGCCGGGGATTGAGCACCGCCATCTGCAGGATCTCGTTACGCTTCTTCTCACCGCCGGAGAAATCCACATTGACCGCGCGGTCAATGAACTTGTCATCCATCTCCAAGACCTTCATTTTCTCGTGCAGAAAGACATCAAAATCGATCGGGTCCATCTCCTCAACGCCGTGATGACGGCAGACCGCGTTGTAAGCCGCGCGCAGGAACATGGACGTCGGCACGCCCGGGATCTCGACCGGATACTGAAAGGCCAGGAAAATGCCTTCCTTGGAACGTACATCCGGCTCAAGCTCGAGCAAATTGATGGTGCCGCGGCTGCTCTCATACTCGACAATGCCCTTGTCGACCGCATACTGCGGGTGCCCGGCCAGGATCTTGGAAAGCGTGCTCTTCCCTGATCCGTTGGGCCCCATGATGGCATGAACTTCCCCGGCCTTGACCAAAAGGCTTAAACCCTTAAGGATCTGATTACCTTCCACACTGGCGTAAAGGTCTTTAATATTAAGCATATTATCCCACACTTCCTTCCAGCTTCATTTCCAGTAATTTCACCGCCTCGACGGAGAATTCCAGGGGCAGCGTCTTAAAGACATCCTTGCAAAAACCATTGATGACCAGCGATATCGCCTCTTCCTTGCTCAGCCCGCGCGACTGCAGGTAAAAAACCTGCTCCGCGCTGATCCGCGAGGTCGAAGCCTCATGCTCCATGGTCGCGGTGTTGTTGTCGATCTCAATATAAGGAAAGGTGTTGGCCCGGCAATTGTTACCGATCAGCATGGAATCGCACTGGGAAAAATTCCGGGCTTTGTCCGCGCTCGGCATGATCTTGACCAGGCCGCGGTAATTATTGTTCGAATAGTCCGACGAGATCCCCTTGGAAATGATCGTGCTGGTCGTGTTCTTGCCGATATGGATCATCTTGGTCCCTGTGTCCGCCTGCATGTGATTGTTGGTGAGCGCCACGGAATAAAATTCCCCGACGGAATAGTCGCCCAAAAGAATACAGCTCGGATATTTCCAGGTGATCGCGGAACCGGCCTCGACCTGGGTCCAGGAGATCTTGGCGTGATGGCCAGCGCATTTGCCGCGCTTAGTCACGAAATTGTAAATACCGCCGCGGCCTTCCTTGTCGCCGGCATACCAGTTCTGGACAGTGGAATACTTGATCTCGGCGCGCTCCAGGGCGATCAGCTCGACCACGGCCGCGTGCAGCTGGTTCTCGTCACGGACCGGCGCGGTACAACCTTCCAGATAACTGACGTAAGCCCCCTTGTCAGCAATGATCAGGGTTCGTTCGAACTGGCCGGTCTCCTTGGCATTAATGCGAAAATACGTCGAAAGCTCGACCGGACAGCGCACGCCCGGCGGAATATAGCAGAAAGAGCCGTCGGTAAAGACCGCGGAATTCAGCCCCGCGAAGAAATTGTCGGCATAAGGGACAACGGTCCCCAGATATGTCCTGACCAAATCAGGATACTTTTGCATGGCCTCCGAGATCGGGCAAAAAATGATCCCCAGCTGCTCCAGATCCTTCTGGTGGGTCGTGCCGACCGAGACGCTGTCAAAGACTGCATCCACCGCCACGCCCGTCAGCCGCTTCTGTTCGCTAATTGGGATGCCGAGCTTCTCAAAGGTCTTCACCACCTCCTGATCCACCTCAGCCAGACTCGCCGGCCCCTCCGTTGTCTTCTTCGGCGCAGAATAGTAACGAATATCCTGATAATCAATGGGCGCATACTCAAAGTTGGCCCAGTGGGGCTCTTTCATGGTCAGCCAGTTGCGATAAGCCTTAAGGCGCCACTCCAGCATGAACCCCGGTTCGCCCTTTTTCTGGGAAATAAGGCGGACCATGTCCTCGTTCAATCCTTTGGGGACAGTATCGGTCTCCACCGACGTGGTGAAACCATACTTGTAATCACCCATCAATAAAGAATCCGGAGCAGTTTTCTTTTCCAAAGGCTCACTCATATCATCTCGCTGACTTTGACTTCCCTGAACACCTTAAGCATCTTGGCATTCAACTTGGCCATCGCACCTTTCAAGGTGCATTTGCTAGTATGCTCACAGGTGTCTTTCTTGCCCGAACATTTGGTGACTGCCATGGGCCCCACGATCATGTCGTTGAGATCATAGATCGTGACCTTGGACAGATCCCCCGCTATGCGATAACCGCCGTACGCGCCCTGCTCGGCCTTCAGAATCCCCTTCTGCGCCATGATCTGCAGCGTACGGGACGTCGGATCAAAAGGAATGCCGAACTTCTCGCAGATCTCACCTGCCGTGGCCAATTCTCCGGCCTTTTTTCCCTTCATATACTTAAGGGCGGTCAGCGCATACTCTATCTTTTTATGGATCTTGAACATGGTCAAACCTCAAACAATAAACTAAGACATCTCAACCGTGATCTCAGGGTCATATTGATCACGCAGGATGTTCTGGATGGCAAAGAGCGTTCCCATCGTCGCATGGGGACAGCAGCCGCAGGCGCCCTGGTAACTGATCGTCAGGACCTTACCGTCAAGCCCGACAACCGTCAGGTCGCCGCCGTCACGCTGAAGCGCAGGGCGGATCGTGGCATCCAGGATCGCTTCGATCTTGCCCAGCTCACCGGTCGCGGCCGGCCGTGCCGACTGCTGGGAAGCCGTGGTCGCGAAATCAGGATCATGGTCCTTCATGAGCTCCAGGATCACCTTCCGCACCCGTTCTTCAATAGCGTCCCAATCCCCGCCGCCGTTCTGGGTGACTGTAATGAAATTCGATGAAAAATAGACTTCCGTGACATTGTCCAGCCGCAAAAGCGCCTCCGCGATCTTGTTCTCCCCGCATTCAGCGTACTGACGGTAGACCGCGCTGTCCTTGCTTTTGACCGGAACGTTCAGGACAAATTTCAGGGCATTGGGATTCGGTGTCGGCTGAACTGAGATGGCATATTCCATAAAATCTCCTCTTTGTTTAACTAAGCTATCTTATGGCTTATTTAATAAGTTGTCAAGAGACTTATATCGCTTCTGACGAAAGAAAACCGCCTCAGGAACAAATATACTTCTCGCAGACGAATTTCGCGAAAGGAAAGGCGCAGGTAAAAGCAGGCGAGATCGCGTTAAGGACATGGACCGAGTTTTTATCAGCCTCGATGACAAAATCCTGGACCAGCTCGAGCCTGGTCTTGTCCAGCAACTGCGCCCGAATGCCGGGACGGGTGAATTCGCCGAATCCTTGAGGATCCACCGGCACCATCTTGGTCGCCAGCCGGATGAAATGTTCGCGGTTGTATTTGCTGATCTCATCAAAAGCAAGGTCGCGGAAACCAAAAGAATTCGTGCAAAAAAGCTTGGCCTCCTGAAACGCGATCTCGGCAAACTCGGACAGCCGGAAATGTTCACGGAAAGTGTAATTCTCCCGCCAGAAAGCCGGAATAGCAGTCGGGCCGATCTTGATCGTGCCGTCAACGGTCTTGGTATAATGCACGCCGAGGAAGGGATTGCGCAGGTTAGGCACAGGATAGATGTTCATGCGCACATCCGTCTTGTTCTTGGCATATTTCAGGTAAAGTCCCTTGAACGGGATCATGGTGTATTTCTTCCCGAATCCGAAATCCTGCGCCACCTTGTCCGCGTAAAGCCCGGCGCAGCTGATGATCTTTCCCCCTTCAAAGTCCCCCTGAGACGTCCTGACCGCATTCCCCTGATGTCCGCGGTAGGCCGTACTGAACATTATCTGAACGCCTTCTTTTAAAAGATCTCCCTTTAGGGCATGGAGAACCTCTTTAGGATCCAGGCTTGCCGTATCCGGCGAATATAAAGCTTTTTTGAACGTATAGACATTCGGCTCCATCTCTTTGGCCTGGGCCGCGTCGATCAATCTAACATTGGACCCGTTACGAATGCCGCGGCGCTCAAGCTCGTGAAGCTTCTCCAGCTCCTTCTCATCCATGGCCACGACCAGCTTGCCGCAGGCATTGAAAGGAATTCCCTTGGCGTGGCAATACTCCTTCAGGGCCCGGTTGCCTTCGACCGTAAAACGGGCCTTGAGGCTGTCAGCCGTATAATAAAAACCGCCGTGCAGCACGCCGCTGTTACGCCCCGAGGAGTGGGCGCCCACATCTGGTTCCTTGTCTATGATTAGGATCCTTGATGACGGAGAAGACTGCTTCAGCCGTCTTGCGATCGATAAGCCGATGATTCCCGCGCCGATAATAATAAAGTTGTATTTAGCGTTTACCATATTTCACTCTCTTGAATTGAATTCGCCGCAACTGGGGTTATAATACTCAAAATCAAACAAAAAGGAGAAAGAATATGAAAAAAGTTATGTTTGTCCTTTTGGCCTTAGGCGTCCTTTGCGCTGCAATAGCGCTCACCGCAAGGCAATCGCGCGCCGAAGGCCCCAACTTCCAGAACGTTCAGACCTTCATGACCGGCGGCGGGCAGCTTGGCTTCTTCAACAAGGACGACGGGAAAGTCTATCTCTACACCCTGGATAAAGGCAAATGCCTTCTGGTCGCCCAGGTCAAGGAGCTCGGCGAGCCCATGGAGATCCTGGAGAAGAACCATCTTAATGATGTGGCGACAATGAAATAAGTCGGACAGCTGACTTTGCGTTATCTGCTCAGGACGAATATCCCGGCGTTGGCGAGAAGATTGGGAAGGGCCTGGATTTCCTTCCCGCCGGAGAAATAGCGGGCGCTGTCCACCTTAATGCCCATCTCCTTGCAGAAATCAAGAAAATCCTTAAGACTCAGGAAACGCAGGTTAGGCGTGTTATACCATTTGTAAGGCAGGCTCTTGATGACCGGCACGCGCCCCTTGAAAAAGATCTGAAACCGGGCGACCAGCTGGCAGAAGTTCGGTATCCCGACGATGACCTTTTTTCCCACCCGCAGTGCTTCGTACAAGACCTTTTCAATATTCAGGACCTGCTGAAGACTTTCATTCAGAATGACATAATCAAATCGCTTGTCGCTGTACACATCCAGATCGCGGTCAATATCGCCCTGCGCAATGGAGACACCGCGCTCAAGCGCGACAATGACCTCATGCTCGCTGATCTCGATCCCTGTGCCGCGGCAGCCTTTCTTTTCCTTAAGAAGCGCCAGCAATTCCCCGTTACCGCAGCCCAAGTCCAACACCTTGGCACCGGGCTCAATAATGTCAGCAATAATGGCGTAATCCAGCCTGATCATATCTTCGCGACCCTTTCCCGTTGGACCTTGGCCAGATAATTGGAGACCACGCGCGTCTGGTCGTCAAACTCAAGCAGGAACGCGTCATGCCCGTAATCAGACTTAAGTTCCAAATACGACACATCCACATCATTGGCCTTGAGCGCCTTGACCAAAAGCTGCGACTGATGCGACGGATAAAGCCAGTCCGAGGTGAAACTGATAACCAAGAAGTCCGCTAAAACGCCCTGCACAACATCGCTCAGCTTGCGGCCATCCTCGGTCAGGTCAAAATAATCCATGGCCTTGGTCAAATACAGATAGCTATTGGCATCAAACCGCTCAACAAAACTCTGCCCGCGATATTCGAGATAACCTTCAACCTCAAAATCCTTGGAGAAATCGTACCCAAGCGCTTCTTTCCCGACGAGCTTGCGGCCGAACTTCTGCTCCATTGACTCTTCACTCATATAGGTGATATGCCCGATCATGCGCGCCAGGGCCAGCCCCCGCTTGGGAACGTTTTTACCATAATAATTTCCCCCTTGCCAATCAGGATCAGCCATGACCGCCTGACGTCCGGCCTCATGGAAAGCGATCTGCTGGGCGGTATGGCGATGGCAGGCGGCAATGACGATCGCCGAGGAAACCATGTTTGGATAAAGGACTGGCCAGGCCAGGGCCTGCATCCCGCCCATGGATCCGCCGGCAACGTTCAAAAGTTTTTTAATGCCCAGATGATCAACGAGGCGTTTCTGGAGCGCGACCATGTCCTGGATCGTGATGACGGGAAACGTCATACCAAAGGGCTTGCCGGTCTTAGGATCGATCGACCCTGGCCCCGTCGTCCCTTTACAACTTCCCAAGACATTGGAACAGATGACAAAGTACTTGTCCGTATCAAAGGCCTTGCCCGGTCCGATCATCGGGTCCCACCAGCCAGGCTTGTCGCTGCCCTTGTGGTAAAACGCGGCATGGGCTTCCCCTGTAAAAGCATGGTCGATCAGGATCGCATTGGACTTCTCGGCGTTCAACCGGCCGTAAGTCTCGTAAGCGACAGTGACAGGGCCAAACTTCTCCCCGCTCTTAAGGAGCATGGGCTCGGAAAAAACGACTGTTTTTGTCTCGACGTATTCCATATTATTCACAGACCGTTCTGGACACCAGGACATTCTCAGTGTATTTGAACATGGCCTCAAGCGACTTGAGCGCGCGCAAGCGCACCGCCTCCTCGATCAGGATGCGCTCAGTTGATCGGGGCGACTTAAGCGACCGGGCAATATCCTCCAGCGTATTTGACTTCATATATTTGCACAGCGTGCAGCTGCCAACCAGCTCTTTTCCCGGGAACTCTGACTGAAGGCGGGCAGACAGTCCGCACTCGGTCAACATCAAGAACTGTTTGGCCGGCGTTTTTCTCATGTAATCAAGCATCTGCTCGGTCCCGCCGACAAAATCCGAATTCGCCACGACCTCCGCGTTACATTCAGGATGGCTGACGATCTTGGCGTCCGGATATTCCAGGCGCACCTTCAGGATCTGTTCACGCGTATATTCTTCGTGAACATAACAACTGCCCGACCAGAAGCGGATAGTCTTATTGCTCTTGCGGCGCTTCATCTCATTGACCAAGTTCAAGCCCATGAACTTGTCCGGAAGAAAATAGATCTTGTCATTGGGAATCCGCTCGACGATCTGGTAGACATTGGCCGAAGTGACACAAATATCGCACTCGGCCTTGACATCAACGGATGTATTGACATAACAAATGAAAGTGTGGTCAGGAAAACTCTTGCGAAGCTTGCGGACATCCTCGGCCGTGATGGAATCCGCCAGCGTGCAGCCCGGATCTCTCGCCGGCACGATGACCTCTTTATCAGGGTTAAGGATCTTGGCGGTCTCACCCATAAAACGGACCGCCACAAAAACAATAACTTTCGCATCCGTATTAATGGCATCCCGGCTGAGCTTGTAAGAATCCCCGACAAAATCAGCGACCCCGTAAACGATCTCGGGGCTCACGTAGGAATGGACCAAGACAACCGCATTCTTCTCGGCCTTCAGGCGCTGGATCTCATTGATCAGCGGCACCAACTCCTCGCATTTCTTCAACGAATACTGGCACACGTTTCCGCCGACGCGGACATTGCGGAGCTTCTCGTAAAGCTGTTGGGCTGTCATTTCCTGAAAAGCGATCATGTCACAACCTTTTTAAGGAAGTAAATATTGGGGATACTATATATCAATTTATTAGGGAATTCAAGAAATGATAGGCTTCGGTACACCTCAGGAACTCTAATCCCGCCAGAAGTAAAGCGCAGCGCACAGCCCCAGCCCGACCAGGCAGATCCACAAAGCTCCAGAGACAAAATAAGGATACGCCATCAAAGCGATCCCCAGGACCATCTTGCGCCAGGAGGCATGCTTCTTGCCCTTAATGAAGGCCACCAGCCCGATCGTGGCAAAGACAAAGCCAGCGATCATGGCAAAGATATCCAGACCGCTTGGCTGAACAAGCTCAACGATTGCCTTCAAATTTTCGGCACTTGCTCCATTAAGCTGGAAAGAATCTCCCATCAGACAATTTCGCCCTTCAGTTGATGCGGCGTGGCGCGGGTAATGCGTGCTTTAAGAAAGTCGCCAACCGTAAAGCCTCCCGCCGGCAAGGCCACGATCTTGTTGGCATCATTTCTGCCATAGGCTTCCCCGCTACGGCCCTTATTCAGCTCCTCAACCAGGATCTCCTGGACCTCTCCCACAGAAATCTTGTTCTTTTTCAGGGAAATTTCAGCTTGGAGCGCATTGATCCTGACAATTCGCTCTGTCTTTTTATCTTCCGACACGTCATCTTTCAGCTCACGCGCCGCATGAGTGTTAGGCCGCGGCGAGTATTTGAACATAAACGCAGAGTCGAATTCAACCGCGGACATGATCCGGACCGTGTCCTCGAATTCAGCGTCAGTTTCTGTCGGGAAACCAACGATAATGTCGGTCGTAAGCGCGGTCTGCGGGCAGGCTTTGCGGATTTCGCCTACCAGCCGTAAATATTCCTCGCCAGTGTAGTGACGGTTCATCAGCCCAAGAACACGGTCATTGCCTGCCTGCAGCGGCAGGTGGATCTGCTTGCAAACCTTGGGATTCTCGGCCACGACCCTGATCAGGCTTTCGGGAAAATCTTTGGGATGCGGCGCGGTGAAGCGAATGCGCCTGATGCCATCGACCTTGGCCACCGCCTCCAGAAGCGCGGCGAAATCCTTGCCGTCGTGACGGTAGGAATTTACGTTCTGCCCAAGCAGCGTCACCTGTTTGAAACCTTCATCCGACAGACGCCGGACTTCATCAAGGACATTGTCAACCGAACGGCTTCTCTCCCGGCCACGCGTGAAAGGGACGATGCAAAAGGAGCAAAAATTGTTGCACCCGCGCATGACCGCGACCCATGCGTTGACGCCGCCTTTTCTCGTCGGATAAATATCTGAATAGGTTTCGAACTCGGAAAGCGTGACGTCGTAGCCCTGTCCTCGCGCGCCCGTAACATCTTGAAGGATTTGCGGTAAACGTTTATAACTGTCCGGACCCACAACAAAATCAAGGCCAAGGTCTTTGTCATCGATCAGGTCCTTGCGAAGGCCGGTCGCCATGCAACCCAGAATGCCAATCAGAACAGGCTTATCCTTACGGCGGTGGCGAATGTCATGGATCTGCCCGTAAACCTTGCGGTGGGCATTCTCACGTACCGAACAAGTATTAAGCATGACGACATCTGCGTCGGCCTCATCTTCTGTGAATAAGTAGCCCGTCGCCGAAAGAATCGACCGAACAAGCTCAGTGTCGTATTCGTTCATTTGACAGCCCGCTGTCCAAATATAAATTTTCTTCTTATCTTCTTGCATATCAACAACTTGCGATTAACAGCTAAGTGTCTAAAACTGTACAACGAGATGAACGACGACGAAAAAAACATGTCTTTTTCGACGAAAATTTTCTATAAAATCCCCCTGCCTTTGAGAAATTCCCGGAATTGGCTCTTGACCTTATCGACGCCATCCTTTGTTAAATGGTCTTCGTCCGAGTACAATCGATGATCTCCATGCTGAGACTCACAAAATTCGTCCTTTTCAGGGCAAAGCGATGGCACAGGGTCAAAAGTAAAACATCCCCGCCCTGAAGGGCGGGGCTTGAAGGTTTCAATCAAAATGATTAGCTTTATACGTCACAATTTTCATCCCACAACTTCCCAGCTTTCCATGTCAAATCTTTTATAAATACATTTTCTGCAGATGCCCATACAACGTTCTTGGATTATATAAAGCATTCTTATTCGTCAATCCCTGCCCTTTAATAAAACGCCTGATCTTATTTCTTAATCTTAACGTCCTCCACATTTCATGCCAAAGGTGAATAGCATAGCTTTTCTTTATAATATCGGCGTCGAAACCATTATTCAGAAATTCTTGCCACTCCCACCAATTAACAGGACAAAATATATCTGGCGAGAAAATAAAAGATTCCATCTTATATTGATAAACATATTTCTCAATCAAGTCTGAGCCAGACTGTCGCCAAACCAATTTCTCACGGTCAAGGCCTTTTGCGTCTAAATAACAATCAGACATGATCTGGCTGTTCACCGGCACCTTAATGATTGTATTATTTAGTCTGACTTTCTTATTGCTATCGAATTCCGAAGAAAAAAGACAGGGCTCTCTAAAATCAAAAGGCTTTAAACAAACAACGTCCAAATCAGACCATATCCCTCCTTTTTCAAGAAGCAGTTTAAATCTGAACAAATTAGCAAACGCAGCGTAACTACCTTTAGAAGACCCCCGTTTATATACAAATATTTGTCCAGCTGGCAAAACTTCATTCGCATCTTTTATTGTGCAACCTGCGGGGACATTGCGCACTTGATCATAAACGTACAGATGATAATCGTGGCCATGAGCAAGAAATGATTTAATAGAAAGCTGCTCCATTAAAGAGAGTGCTTTGCCAATCCATAATCCTTGAATAATTTTATTATCCATCTCGCCCTCTTTTTTCTTTCGCACGTCAATATTTCTACTCATTACGAATCTTTATTCATAGATAATGATACAATACTTATATGTCTTTCGCCTTCCTTATCCAATCTTTCTTGACCGGGCTTTCGGTCGGTGCCTTCTGCCTTTCCTCATGCTTCCCGTTCATGGCTACTTTTATTGCTGCCGAAAATCGCGGCAACAGAAGAAATATCCGCCTGGTCCTTCAGTTTATTCTAGGCCGCTTCCTGGGCTATCTGATCTTTGGCCTCATCTTTGGCTATCTCGGTGAGAAATGGCAAACACCGATCCTCACGCTGGCAACCAACATTTCGCTGATACTGATCTCGATCCTTCTAATCCTATACCTGACCGGCCTCGTAAAACAACAACAGAAAACCTGCCTGGCCAGCCAGAATAAGAATGCACTTATAATGGGTTTTTTAATGGGCGTGAACATCTGCCCGCCGTTCCTCCTTTCGCTAACCTATGTCTTATCGCTCAAAAGCGTTCTGTTGAGCGTCGCTTACTTTTCTGTGTTTTTCGTGTCCAGCTCAATTTACCTTCTGCCCATGTTCTTTGTCGGCATGCTGGGAAAAATAAAAGAATTGCGGATAGCCGCGCGCTTGAGCGGTATCATTTCGGCAGGCATCTTTATGTGTTACGGCGCCTACACCCTCGTCAACGCATTAAAAAAATGATCACAATCGTCAAAAAGATAACTGCCGTCCTCTTTCTTGCGCTGATCGCTGTTTCCGTCTTTTACGTTATCAGCCATCGGGAATCAGAGGCCAATCCACCCAAAGGAGCCCATCCCGCATCCTATACCGAGGCGCTCTGGGGAAAAATGGTGCGTTGCCGGCTCTGCCCCAACCGCTGCATCCTTTCGCCCGGACAGTTCGGCGCCTGCAAGGCACGCAAGAATTTCAACGGCAGGATATACTCCCTGGTCTACGGCAAGATCGCGGCCGCCCACACTGATCCCATTGAGAAGAAACCCTTCTTTCATGTGCTTCCCGGCGAAAAGGCCTTCTCCATTGCCACGACCGGCTGCAACCTGCACTGCCTTTTCTGCCAGAATTGGGAGATCTCCCAGGTTTTTCCAACCGAAGCTCCCACCCAGGATGCCTCGCCTGAGGAAGTCGTCCGCCTGGCTGTTGCCAGCGGCGCCAAGGCCATTGCCTTTACTTACACTGAACCGGTCATCTTCTTTGAATATCTCATCGACATCGCCAAGCTGGCTAAAAAAGCAGGCCTTAAAACTCTCGTCGTCAGTAACGGCTACATTGAACCGGAGCCGCTCAAGGAAATGCTCCAATATGTGGATGCCTACAAGGTCGACTTCAAGGCCTTTGACGAAAAATTCTACGAAAAGCTGACCAACGGTCACCTGCAGCCGGTTCTGAACACAATGAAGACCATCAGGGAAAGCGGCGTCTGGCTTGAGATCGTGACGCTCCTTGTGCCTGGAGAGAACGATGGCGCTGACAAGATCCGCGCTCTTGCCCGCTGGATCAAAGAAAACCTGGGAGACGAGGTGCCGCTGCATTTTTCGCGCTTTTTCCCGCTCTACAAACTGCAGAACCTTCCGCCTGCGCCGGAGGAGACCGTCATTCGCGCAAGAAAGATCGCCATGGAAGCAGGATTAAAATTCGTTTACACCGGCAACATCGCTGACCCTGATGGTGAAATAACATTTTGTCCAGGGTCAGGAGAGAAGATTATCATCCGCCAAGGCATGTTCACGACTTTTAATGGATTGAGAAACGGGGCTTGCTCTGACGGAACAAAAGTCCCAGGAGTCTGGAAATAGTTCACTTCTGTAACGATAAATAAAGCATTCCGCCTGCGACAGCATTGACCAGCACGAGAAATAAGAAAGTCAGTTGAACACCATAAACCGGCAACATAAAAACACTCACAACGATCGCCCCCACGCCGGAACCAAAAAGATCTGCCGCATAAATAAGTCCTCCCCGATTGGCAAAAGACAGCCGGTTCACTAAAGAGAACTCGGTTCCGACAAGCCCGCCGATCCCAAAAGAAAACAAGAACCAGAATATCTGCGGCAAGGTCCATTGGTATTGCTGCGAAATCCCCATCAGAATCATCCACACCAAAAAATAGGCCGCGATCAGGGCATGGATGCGGACAAGATGGCGACTGTCCGCCTGCGGCAGGCGATTACCCCAAAAAGCCCCAGACGCCATGCCGGCCATAAAGACCGTAATGATCCAAACAATGCTGTAGTAAAGGTTGCCGAAGAACACCTGAAAACCATAGATCACGACGATCTCCGCCGCCATCAGCGAAAATCCGCCAACCGCCATACCGGCAGTCAGCGGATATCGGCGAGCGCCTTCCCGGAAAGGGATAAAATAAGGCGCCGTGACCAGCAACAACCCAAGGCCCAGGATGAGGAAGCACGGTATCCGTGCCATTGCCGCAAACGTTGTCGCTAAGGCGTGATGAAAAACATCAACCCACTGGATAAGATTGTAAAGATATCCGCGCGGACGGAGATCGGAATTCACCCCCGCCCGGACGTTGGTGGTAAAAGCATTCTCGACACTCGCGACACGATCATTCCTGTATCGATAAAGAATATACTGCTCAACTACAAAAGAGTTGCGAATGGCACGCTCCCGCAGCCTTTGCGCAAGAACCTTTGGATCTCGCTTCAGCTCACCGGCCGAGGCAATAAAAAATAACGTATCTTCTGGAAGAATCATAACCGATGGAAAAACACCTTTGATCGTCCTGAAGATAGCTGCGCCCAAGTCGCCTAAAGGAACCGAGACAGCATTCGCTGAAAAAGCCAAATGCGTTGACACAATCCCATTTGGCTTCATCTTTGAGCGGAGCATCTGAAAGAAATCTTTCGTAAAATAACGGTTAACCAGCGCTGTTGAGGGATTAGGAAAGTTTAAAATGACCACATCCAGATCTGACGAAAGTTTATCGAGAAAGGAGCGAACGTCCCCGGTCAGGATATGCACGCGCCTGTCATTTAAAACCTGCACCATTGCCGGAGAAAGATATTTCCGCGCCAAATCAACAAGCTCTGGATCCATTTCAGCGTAAAAAACCACCTCAGGCGAATGCTTCAGGATCTCGGCAACGGCGCCGTTGAAGCCTGCCCCCACCAAAAGCACCTTCTTTGGCGCAGGATGCGAAAGCATGGCAAAATGAACCAAATACTCATTAGTCACATCTTCACGGTCAGTTCCGACGAAGAGGCCATTCTGATAAAAGTTATGCCGCCCTTCTTTTTCTGTGACCGTGAGATTCCCATAGAGAGAATTCCTGGTCTCCACCAGCCGTTCCTTGGGGAAACGTAAAGCAGTGGACCAATTATTCAAATCCCGCGAATGGGAAGAATAAATAAAAGCAGTCAAAAGGATGCCTAAGGTCAGACACAGGAACATGGCCCTGCGCGCCACTTTTCCCGGTGACGACAAAAGAAAGAAGATCGCTATCAGATTGATCCCGGCCAAAATGGCGCTCACATGAAATTCATTCAGATGAACTAATCCATAGCTGAATAGAATCCCGCCGACAACAAAACCCACTGTTTCAAACAAATAAGCACTGCCGACCGCGCTCCTCTTGTCGCCATCGGCATAGTTATCAGCCCAATACTGGCAAACCGCTGTAAATTGAAAACCCAGGGCCAGGCATAACGGCGCCAGGACCAAGAAAGCCAAGAAGATCGACGGAAGAATATCAGGGATCTGTCCCGGAGCAACAAGAAGAACGGTCTTCATGATGCGCGCCAGGAAGATCCCTAGCGGAACCAGGACTGCGACTGCGACATGACAAACGACCAGGAATAAAGGGCCAAAAAAGAATTGATCGAGGAATTTGGCAAGAAGGCTTCCCATCGCGACCCAGAAAAGCCAGGCAAAAAGAATCCAGCCGATAAAGAACTCATTGCCGTAAAAACTGACCATCAACTCGCGCGCCATCACAACCTGTGAAATGATCGACGTGAATCCCAAAATAAAAAGTGACAGTTGCACCATAATCTATTTCCCGGGACGGTATTTCTCGGTAACCCTGAATTCCATATACCTGCCAAACATAAGACGCGTCTGAGCGTCGAGTGCCGGGATCGCGCTCAAAGCGAGGATGACCCCGGGAATAAAAATCCACTCCAAAATGTGGGCAAACCCGGAAAGGAAATTCCTTGTCTTATCCCTGGGCAGCAATAAAAGGCTGATCATCATGCAGATCAAAAGCCCCACAAGGGACAAAGAAAAAATCATCCCCTTGACGCGAGGAGCCGTGTAATAAACTGTGGTCGAGGCGAACTCCTTCCCGGCAAACATGGTCGGCAGCCAAGTGATGAACGTTAAAAGAAACGCCCAGGTAGCCCACGATACAAAGGAGTCGAAAAGTCGCAGCCCCAACATGCCTCTCTTGTAAAGTGGAATGCTCCTTGACCCGAGAAAGGCGCGCATCACGATCGGCAGATTTTCCACCCCCCAGGCCCAGCGACGTTTTTGTTTATAAATACTGACAAACGTTCCCCAATGAGTGCGGCCGTGGGCAATGTCCATGGACACCGTCGTATAGATAGGCACAGCTTGATAATTTCCGTCGTAATGAATGAACGCTTTCCAGAAGATGGCGGAATCATCCGAGATCATGTCCACCGGCCAATACCCGACCTCAACCAGAGCCTTGAAGCTCATGCTGTGGCTGGAGAAGGTCACCATTTTCTCTGGATTGGTCGATTCAACAAGCTGAAAGAAAGAAGTGCCGATATCAATGATCCTCGCAAAACTGGGAACGTCCCAAATATTGTTGTGATAGACCGGAATTGGCTGATAACTGGCCGTAGTCCTAAACGGCGTGATCATGAAATAATAGGTCAGACAAGCCAGATATTCTGGCTGGGCCACCGTATCGGCATCAAAACAGGAAACAATCACATTGTCGTAAGGTATGCCGTGCTTTTGAAAGTAATCCGCTGCCTGTCTCGCTGCCCAGGTGGCATTAGCACCTTTGACCTTGGCCTCGCCCTGAATCCCGTCAGGGTGAATCGAAACCAGAAAATCCTTGAACTGTCCCTGGTACTTCTTTTGAAGCAGAAAGATCTCTTCCTTAACATTGTCAGGCGCCCGCTCCTCCAAAGCGATCATAACAAGAACCCGCTTGGATGGATACTGCCCGTTGGCAATGCTCTCGATCCCAGGCTCCACGACATCCCGCGTTTCCCTAATAACAGGGATAATGACCAGATGGTAGATGTCCTCTGACTTCGGCGGACGTTGCCCGGCTTCCTGGAGCGTTTTCAGCTGACTGCGCCGGATAAAATTCTCCAGTCGACATTGAATGTCTCGCCCACACCCTTCAATCTGCCGGGCAAAATCCCCATCATCCACTCCCTTCACCAGCTGCATCCAGTCGCTCTTCTTCTCAACGGATAATCGGATATAAGAAAGAAGCAGAAAGATATTCATGTACAAAAGTCGCAGGACCCAATACAGGACGAATGCCACCATGATAGCGGCCGCGATCAATGGTTCACGCCAGGACAAAAGGCCCATCCCAATGATAATAGTCCAAGAAAAAGCTCCCGGGAGCACCTCAAGAAAACGCTCCAGCACCCTGTCCCTGCTGTTCAGACCATAACGCGAGTAACGGAACTTCATAGGTCAATCATCCTTCTTCAGAAATTCTTCGACAACACTCTCTGCAGGACAAATCTTAAGTTTTTTCAGCCGCCCGGCTTCATCCAGAAAATAAACACAGCCAGTCTCCCGGGCAAAAAATATCGACGAACCCGATTTAATGGTGGCAATAACATCGACGTGTTCCGAGGCCTGGGGGCCGACCTCAATCAGCAGAAATTTACTGCCATCCTGACAGAGCACATGCGCCGCATCAAATACCGGAGAGCACTGGCGAATATCCTTGCCGCCCGAATAAATGGTCCTCAGTAAAACCTTCTTTGGGATCTTTCCTTCTTCATCCGTACGCACCGCAGCGGTTACCGATTCCCTGGTCCAGAATAAAAAGCTGTTCTCGCGCTCCGAGAATGCCACTCCCTGAACACCCGCATCAGCAAGCTGATACGGCAAGCGGTTGCTCAACAGCCGGCCGTCAACACCCCAAAAGATAAAAAAATTATCCTCCCTGGCCAGGATACGATAGGAAATATCCTGTCCCAATCCCACCGGGGCAAGATCAACATCTTCGACGGGAACTTCCTTGCGCTCCTTATCATAAACATATTTCACAAAGGTATTGTCTGGCTTCAAGACGAGAATCCGTCCGTTATAAAATCCGTAACCTTTGACATCCTCAAGAAACCGGGGATAAAGCGCCTGCTCCTTGACATTAAGACGGTCCACATGACCAAAATATGACGCAAATATGTTTTCTGAATCGCGTTTGCCCCACTGAACCGATGCCGGCTGGCCCGGAAAAAGCTTGGTAATGTCCGTAATTTCCGGTACCTGCCCTTTTATTTCCACAAAGAAATATTGCCGCTCTCCCAGTCCCGCCGTTCCCTGGACAATGAACGTGCGGCTATTCTCCTGGCAGGAAAAACCCTGGACCTGGAGTCCAGCATAAGGCGAATGCTCGTCCACCAGGGAAACAGCTGTCCCTTTCTTCCAATTATAAAGCCGAACACTTCTAAGATCCGGGCCCTGGACAAGCAAAAAGAATTCCGTGCCGGGAAGAGGGACCAATTGGTTGAAAGCCAGCGGTAAAAGCGCTTGCGGTGTCCGGGCCTCGGAAGCGAGGAGGATCTTGTCAAACGCTGCCGCCTTACCTGCCTCCACCGTGATGGCCTGTTTCCATAACTTGTGACCAGGAAGCCAGAGAGTCACCGTATATTTTCCAGGAAGAAGATTCTGAATGCTGGCCGGGGTGGTATTCACATACCGGCTGTTCTCAAGATAAATGTGGGCGCCCGATGGCGTCGTGGAAAGATAAATGAGGCCCGTCCTTTCCACTTCATGGGTCAACGGGCTGATGACATACCCGAAGCTGTAAAACAATATCAGCGGGCAAAGGACAAGATAGGCGGTCAGGAAAATAAAAAAAAATATGCGCCGCAGAATGAACATGGCAATGTGGTCCTTATCCTAAGACAATGTCTTGACGTATAAAAAATCATCCATGACAAAACCGTTGCCAATATCCTTGACGATTGTCCCCAGCTTCTTAAAACCGCAATGCTCGTAAAAGCGAACGGAGGAATTATTCTTTTTATTGACCGCAAGCGCTACGCGGGTAAACTTCATGCTTTTCGCCAGTTCCTCAACAAAACCCATCATCTTTTTCCCAAAACCTTGCCCGCGATAGGAGGATCTCACATAAATCTTGCTTAAAATGAGCTCTCTTTTATCCCTGTCTGCTGCCACTGCCAGATAACCAACCCTCTCTTGCCCCGACGTGACCAGAAAATACCGCTGCCCTTCGTTGATTTGCGCCTCAATGGCCGCAAACGTCTGGAACCGAGCGAGCATGTAATCCACCTGCGGCAGGCCAATGATCGGAACATAATGCTCCGGCCAAATCTCACGCGCAAGAGATTCAACTTGCGCAATCTGAATCCCCTCACAAACTTCAAGAAAAGTTATTTCCGACGACATGCCGCACGCCCGCAAAAGTCACATCTAAAATATCTTAAGTCAAAAACTTCTTGCCGTAGATCAAAAACGGCACATCCCGCTTGAGCACTTCACGAAAATAGGGACGCGTTGATCGATAAAGAAAACTGAACCCTTGCGTTTGGAAAAAATGGCCCGCCTGCTCAGACATTGTCGCCATCCGGACGCCCCGAACCTTTTCGCCCTGCAAGTAAGACAGATACGCTTCCATGAGTTTCCCGCCTACCCCACTGGCACGATACCCATCAAGGACATTGATATGCAATGTCGCCGGATAATCTTGATAAAAATCCGGCAGAAAGAAACCCCCACCGAGCGCCAGCCATAAAGACCGCAACAAGACCCGAATATTCCGCCCTTTTAGAAAGATCCCTGAGCATGCCGCTTTCCAAAGCAACGGCCACAATATCTTTCGGCCAGAAAGTTCATCCATACACCGAGTATCTCTGGCTCCGGTGAGGCATCCAACAACCTTGCCGTCCACTTGGGCCACAAAACAGGATTCCGGTTCATGGTCTGTGAAATATAAGGTCAAGGCATCGGCAAAGACCTCGTTGCCATCAAAGAAAGCCGCCGCGGGCTGTCCCATCATGGCGGTCTCAAGGCTGATGCGACGCACGGTCTGCCGGTCGGAAAATCTATATTTTCGGATCACAGTGTCAAGCATCTCCATCCTCAAAAAATAGGTTCCTTTGAGTCCTAAATGGGTAAGTACTGTTTATTGAGCTTAGCAAAATCC
>JADFXE010000005.1:27208-27742 GCA_015233705.1 Candidatus Omnitrophota bacterium | reverse complement strand
GGTGGTTTTCCGGTACTTCGGGGGTTCGTTACTTCTTCCTTGGGTGTTCCTGTTTTTCCCCCTCCTGTTTTCAAATGGGAGGGGGTTAGGGGGAGGGTGCTTTCGTATTTGCCAATTATTTTCCGATTATTTTCATTATTTTGCTTGCCAATGTTTTTGTAAACCTATATTCTGCAATATTTTGCGGGAAACAGTAGAAGCGCTTTCCTGAAAACCTCTCTAACCCCTTGTTTTACACCATCTTATAGGGCATTCTTTATAGTGGAGTCTTGGGAGGCTGTGTGTATTTATGTAAGGCAGGAGAAGATATGATGACGAAAGCCAATATAAATTTTGTCCTAACAAGGAGCTGGTTATGTTCCAGGATCTAAAACATACAATTTTATTTCGCGTTGTCGCGGTCGCGGTCATGACGACGTTCCTGACCATGATCCCGGCGCAGTCGGGCTTTGCCCAGGTCGTGGTGCAGATGCCGGCTGTGGGGCAGATCGTGCATCTGAGCGATCATTTTGAGCCCGCGCAGATGGCTGGCTT
>JADFXE010000005.1:3620-27125 GCA_015233705.1 Candidatus Omnitrophota bacterium | reverse complement strand
GAATACGAGAAGCTGATCAAGTATTTCCTGGCGTCGCTGACGATCCCCAACAGTGACATGTGGGTCAACCTGTCACCGCATGAATCGAACCGCATTATTCCTGACAATTTTGCCGAGACCGAGATGGGCCGCGACCTTCTGGGTCAGGATTACATCCTCAAGCAGCTGACCGCATCTTTGATCTATCCTGAGGACGAGGTCGGCAAGAAGTTCTGGCAGCAGGTGTATTCGCAGGCCTTTGAGAAGTTCGGCACGATTGACATTCCGGTTGATACGTTTAACAAGGTTTGGATCATGGCTGACAAGGCCAAGATCTATCAGAAGAACGACACCGCGTTTCTGGTAAAGAGCCATTTGAAGGTCATGATGGAACAGGATTTCATGGCCATCAGCAGCAACAAGGAGCAGTTCGGTAATGTGAGCGCCCAGGATGCCGAGGTCGGGACTGATGAGTCGCGCAAAATGGCGGCGGATATTGTCCGTGAGGTCATTGTGCCGGTCATCGAGAAGGAAGTCAATGAAGGCGAGAATTTTGCGCAGGTGCGTCAGATCTACAGCGCCATGATCATGGCCACCTGGTTCAAAAAGGCCCTGAAGGAGAGTTTGCTGGGCCAGGTTTATGCGGACAAGAGCAAGGTCGCGGGCATTGAGGTCAATGATCCCCAAGCCAAGGAAAAAATTTATAAGCAGTATCTTGAGGCTTACAAGGTCGGCGTGTTCAATTACATCAAGGAAGAGACCGACCCGGTGACCAGGGAGATGCTGCCGCGCAAGTATTTCTCCGGCGGAGCCTTGGCAGTAAGGCCGGAGCAAATCGAGGATGCTGCCCAGGCGGATGCCGCTGAAGCTGTCCGCGCATCGGGTGAAAGACTGGACGCTGCACAGGTCTCATTGTTGTCAAGATTGGCGAACGGGCTTCTGGGACTTATTGGTCGTGGTCAGCCAGCAGCGCCGGCAGCCAAGCAGGACGCCGAAGCTCCCGCGACTGGCAGAGAATTTACCCCAGAGCAGCTGGGTGATATTGTATGGACTATTTTGAACAATGGGACGAGTTTGGAGGATATTGAGCTCGCTTTTGGGCATCGACCTGGTTTAGACATGAATGAGCAGGGAAAAAGGAGTGAGTTTTTCCAAAATTTGAGCAATAAAGATCGCGTTGCCGCACTTGAGATGCTCGTTAGAAGGATGGGGCGCGTCAAGAATCCAACGGAGACTTCTAAAAGGGAACTTGCCACAATGAAAGAGGCTTTGGAAAATTTTGCGCTGGCGCTGGCTGTCGAGAATGCCGATGGCGCGGTGGCGGCTTTGCTAAGAGACAGCAAACATACGCCTCATGATATTGCGCATGCTGATAAGGGATTTATCCCTGAAGCTGTTCGCGGAAAGAGTGCTCAGGAGGTAGAGCAGATCGCATTCTTTCTGAGTCTTTCGGTAACGCAGCGCTACGCCCTGCTTCTCAAAATTTGGGATCATCAGATGCAAGGTGTGGAAGTAAGCCTGAACAGAACCGAATTGAAGGCTGTTCTAACGGCGCTGGAGAACCTTGTCTTGACCAGAGGTGTTTCCTTCACGGCGCAGGTTAGTGGTTTGGTGGGCGAATTTTCTGTTGGGAAGCAAGTCGGTAATTCACCTAATGAAAACACCCGCCGCTGGCAGCTTCGGCAGCGGCAGCAGAATGGGAGTTGGAAGGTAATCGGGATAGTGTCTACCGGGCAGGTTCGGAAAGCGATGCTTCGGTCAAACTATGCTTTGCTGGTGGATCCGGTCATTTCTGTAGTTTTGGAGAAAGCCCAGGAGAATCTGGCCCGACTTCGGGCTGAATTGGCAAAGCTTCAGGCAAAGTTGCCTGAGATCGAAAAGAATGATCCAAGGCATGTGGAGCTTTTCAGGGGCGATATTAGAAAGAAGGATGCTGAGGTCACGCAACAGCAGGCTGAGATCAAGGCGATCACTGATATTCTGGGGCCGGGAGAGGCCAACGATAATTACGGAGCCTTGCAGGAGATGGTTGCGCAGAATCCGCAGGATCAGGGTGTGAAGGATCAGCTTGCTCGTGTGGACCGGTTCATGGCTTCGGAAACGGCAGAGGTGAATAATGTGCAGCTGGTTGCGGTGGCTGCGGCGACGCCAGCAGCTGCCGATGCGGCGCGTCCGGACCTGCTTACGCTCACATTTCCGTCGGAGTTTACGCCAAGATTGCGGGAGGATATCGAGCGAGCTCTGGTCAATCTTAAGGATCCGGGCCTGCTCAGCCTCTTTTCAGGTTATTCGATTGATCGGAAAGAGATCGAACGGGCGTTACAAAATAAAGGGTTGGATGCGGCGATTATCAAAAGATTGCTTATGTTCGCTGATTTGACATTGCCCCAGCGCACGGCCTTGATCCTGCAGAGTATTCACAGTCTGATCATAACAGAGATCCGGGCTGCAGCATCTGATGCGGAAAGGGCGGGGCTTGAGGATTGGCGTGATCAATTGATTGATATACTAAACATAGTGGGAAGAATACCGTGCGTTGAGTTTACGCTCTCACAGCTTGTTGGCGCGCCGGATAATCAGCTTGAGAATAATGATACTCTTAATAATTATTTTACTCATAGAGTGATGTTTATGGCTGGGCAGTATATGATAGGTGTTTTTTACGGGCTTTCGCTTGAGATGCGTCAGGCCACGCTTCAGGAAGTCATTGACATGCTGGAGGCCCGGGTCCAGGCCGAAGGCAGGCGGAATACGGATTTGAATGATCACTTGCAGGATATGAAGAAAATGAAAGAAAAGTTGCCAACGATCGAGGGTGCTATTGCGATCAGTCTCGCTGCGATAACGGCAGTGGATAATGCAAGTGCAACCGCTGTGAGAAAAGTTATAAGCGCACTAGACAGGATTCGGATCGAGAGTATGAAGATCAGGGCTGCTGTTAGTCAATTGCAAGCGAGGGCCCGGGAGCAGCGAATGGTGGCAATCGGCGCAGACAGGGATGAATTAAAGGGGCGTATTGATGGATTCGATAAAGCCATAGAATTGCTGGGTGACAGTGAAATTAACGGAACGTTGGGAGGCGGTGACATTGGCTCTCTGCAGAAGAAGGTCGCTGATGTTGATGCGCAGATAAAAAGAGTTGAGGTGCTTACAGGCAAGACGTCTGAAGGAGAGCCCATCAACGAATATTATCGTAACGCTTTCCGCGCTGCACTTGAGGAAACGGTCGAGGTAACTAATGTTATGTATGACGAAGCGCTCGGCGTCAAGACCTTAATTTCCGACTCGGTCGAGGCGCCCAGAACTCCGGGCACGCCTCTTCTGACTCGGCTTCAACAGGAGGCTTTAGCATCTGGCAAGCCTAATGCCAAGGATGTCAGTACTATTAAAGCTGCTGTTGCGGATATGCGAGTCAAGTCGGAAGATATGACAGAGTCTAAAGTGAAGCAGGGACGCATTGATGGATTCGTAGCTGTTGAAGGTCGGCTGAGTATCATTGCGAGAAATGGAACTTGGGGGGCAGCGGAACAGGCTGCCTTGGAGGATTGGGCCAGGAAGAATGTGGACAGTACTGTTGCGGGTACGAGCGCTGATTATGAGGCCGGCTATCGCGCGGCGGTTGCCGAAGGGATCAAGGCCGCCAATCCCGTCGGTGGTATCAACCTGAGTGATGAGAATTTGACCATGGAGATCAAGACCGATGGCCAGGGCATGCCGCTGCCGGCGCAGATGCAGGATCCGGCCATGGTCAATATTCAGGGACTTTCGCCTGTCATTCGTGATATCGCGCCGGTCAGTCCGGCAACAGTGCCGGTGTTGAGCGCGATGATGCAGGCGTCGGCGAGTGCGGCCTAGAGGTGGCCGGAGGGGAAATGGGAAGTGATCGGGACACGCTGTCGTGAAAAGTGGCGTGTTCTGTAATTGTTAGGATGTCATTCTGAGCGGCAGGGTCAAGAATCGCAATGGTCATGAGATCCCTCGGCCGTTGGCCTCGGGATGACAGTCGGGGAGGAGAATGGTGCGGAATCTGAAACGGACAGGATTGTTCCGGATCGTTGCGGTCGCGGTCATCACAGCGTTTGTGACCATGATCCCGGCGCAGTCTGGCTTTGCCCAGGTCGTGGTGCAGATGCCGCCGGCGGGGCAGATCGTGCATCTGAGTTCGCACTTTGAGCCAGCGCAGATGGCGGGCTTGCGGGTCAACCTCAAGGATCCGTTCAGTTTCTATTTTGTCATGGACAAGGGCGAGAGGCCCATGGCGGACGATGTCAAAAGACAGGAATACCAGAAGTTGATCAAGTATTTCCTGGCGTCGCTCACGATCCCCAACAGCGATATGTGGGTGAACCTGTCGCCGCATGAATCGAATCGCATTATTCCAGACAATTTTGCCGAGACGGAAATGGGCCGCGACCTTCTGGCTCAGGATTACATCCTCAAACAGCTGACCGCTTCTTTGATCTATCCGGAGGATAATGTGGGCCGGGAATTCTGGCAAAAGATCTATTCCCAGGCCAAAGAAAAGTTTGGCACGATCGATATTCCGGTCGACACGTTCAATAAGGTTTGGATCATGGCGGACAACGCGGAGATCTATCAGAAGGACGATACTGCGTTTTTGGTCAAGAGCCACCTGAAGGTCATGATGGAACAGGATTTCATGGCCGTGACCCAGAATAAGGAACAGTTCGGCAACGTCGGTGCGGATGCGGCAGCGGCCGGCACCGACGAGCAGCGCAAGATGGCGGCAGACATTGTCCGCGAGGTGATTGTGCCGGTGATCGAGAAGGAAGTGAACGAAGGCGAAAATTTTTCGCAGGTGCGCCAGGTCTACAGCGCCATGATCATGGCCAACTGGTTCAAGAAGACGCTCAAGGAAAGCCTTTTGGGACAGGTTTATGCGGACAAGAGCAAGGTGGCCGGGATCGAGGTCAATGATCCCCAGGCCAAGGAGAGGATCTACCAGCAGTATCTGCAGGCCTACAAAGTCGGCGTGTTCAATTACATCAAGGAAGAGGCGGATCCGCTGACCAATGAAGTCCTGCCGAGAAAGTATTTCTCCGGCGGACTGCTCGGCGGCCTCCCGCCCGGCGCGATGAAGTTCGTTGATCCTGATGCCGCGGCGAAGGCGGTTGAGGCCAAAGAGCCGCGCCTGGATGCCGCGGAGGTGACGCTGGTGACGCCGAGTCGCCCGCCATTGACAGCAGCACTTCCGCCAGAGCCTGTGGTGACGAAAGAAGAGTTAAGGTCAGTGGATCTGGTCGCGACGCATCTGCTGGCGTTCAGGCCTGGAGCCATGAAGATATTTCGGGAAGAGATTGACCCTGAGAAGCTCGAGGAAGCTCTTCGGAGACTGGCAGGCGTTAACGGAGTGTTGTCGGAGATCTCCACCGTTGCCCAGATGCCCGTAGCAGCGCGGATCCAGGCGCTGAAAATACTTTATGAAAGTCAGCGTCGCATGGCCAGGATGATCCTTTTCGATGAGATCCTGGGCTATGAATATATTCCCGACTATCAGATTTCTTCAGAGGATGAGGAGGGCGTTATCGTGGCGGCGGATATTATTCCCCCGTTCCTTCTTAGCGCGGTGTTTAATGCCAGTGGAGAGATCGACTTTAGCCGTGAACCTGAAACCTTGGCGGCACTGACCAGGGGCAAGACGCTGGAGCAGCTTAAGGCCTTCGGTCATTTCCGTGATCTTTGGTTCGGCAAGAAGATCGAGGTTGTTCAGCATGCCCTCAGGCAGCTGGGCATGAAGATCAACGGTCCGGAATCGCCTGAGCGGATGAGAGCCCGGCAGAGATTCGGCCAATTGAAGCAGATGTGGGAGCTCCTGATGAACATCCGGGAGCATAATAATCCTCCTAATTTTATGGACGAGGACCTGTTGGCGGTAGCGAACCTTCTTTTCCGTCTGAAAACGGATGCAGAATTTGCGACATTTAACAAGGATGGCCTCCTCAATGAAAAGGATATCCAGACATTAGAAAGGAATAATCTCCCCGCGGCTGAGCAAGCACTTAGGATCACGCATTTACCCAGGGTGCGGCGTTTAGGCGCATTCGACGAGTGGCTCAGGCGTGCTTGGGCCCAAGATGGTTTTAAGGATACGTCGGCGGGGATCAGGGGCCGGGCGATCTGGGAAAGGATCTTTCAGACGGAGTTTGATCAGGCAGCGCCTGTGCCAGCATTGCCTGCGCCCAGGATGAGCCCGGAGGATGTTGATACGGTCGTTTATCATCTTTACGAATGGATGACGAATAGGCCGGAAGTGGGTATCGGATCTTTTAGCCGTGAATACGTCACGGGCGGAGATATTCAGGCAGTGAGCAATAGTGGTCAATTTTCTCAAGATAGTAGCAAGCCAGCGATTAAGGCCTTTGCCAGGCTTCCTCTGGCGGAGCGAAAGAAAGAACTCGAGGATGCCGCAGATAGGTTGGTCGATAGTGCGAGAGAGCTCAGGAAGGTTTATGCTGTGCTTCATTGTTTTGACGATGCCCAGGCCGTGACATCCCGGGCTGTGCCAGCCTTGGAAGGCGGGCTCCTTCGGGCTATTCCTTTGGCTGAAATCGCGGAAGAAATACGGTTGAGCAGGGAACTGACTTTTTACCGCCAACGCCGTAATCCAGTTGATCAGGGCAAGATCACAATGATCACAGCCGAGCTAGCTGCGCAGGAAGGTTTGGTGGCCGGTCTTGTGCCAAGGTTTACCATATTTCTTGGGGATGCGGATCCTGAAGGTGTTTATCGGACTGCGAAGGCTTTTG
Source organism: Candidatus Omnitrophota bacterium (assembly GCA_015233705.1). The sequence goes on along the minus strand of JADFXE010000005.1, from coordinate 20,379 downwards.
TTGCAGATCGGGATGCTCAAATCGCTCGACTTATGGCGGATAAGTTGAGAAAAGAGCAAGAAATAAAAGAGCTTCAAGGGGGACTTGATCCTGCGACAGACGATGGTGTGCGAGGCCGTATTCGGAGTGAGATTAATGATACCATCAGGTCGGTAAGTCTTATGGCAACTCAGATCGACTTGCTTAATCCACCCGCGGTTCAGGATATGCGGAAGGTCCTGGGGATGATTAATCAGGCAGGGCTTGAGAAAAGACTAGAGAATATCCAACAGGCTTTTGAGCGTCTCAAGTCAGCGAACAGGGAAAATATTAAGGCAATTCTGGCAGGGGAAGACCTGGAAGCTGTTCATGCGTGGGCCTTAGGCGAAAATGATGTCAACAGCCTGGGTTTTTTCCAGGCCTTGCCAGTGCAGGAGCGCTACGCCCTGATCCGGAAGGCTTTGAACGCAACTCTGGATGCAGAACGGACGATCGCGCCTTCTAAGCAGGCATGGGTTGATGTTTTGCGAGAAACGCTGAAAGGGTTTGAGCGTCGGATTCTGCTGGAGAAGATTCCTTTTAAGGTCAGCGTCAATGGTCAGCCAGAGGTGGAGCTTGTTGTTGGTCAATCCATCAATCGTGAAAGAGACGGGGAGCAGTCCCGTTTGTGGGGAGTGAACATCAAGGATCAGCTGGCAGGTACGATTTATTTTGCGAAGCTTTCGACGCCGCAGATTCGCATGGCCTTGGCGAATTATCAATTGCAGATCAGGCGGGAGTTCACTCCTGAGCAGGTCAATGGGATAACGCGGTTTGTGGTGGCCTCTTTTCGCAGAGGAGAGGAATCCGGGTATTTTAGAACTTATCTTAGTAAAGAATTGATTGCCAAGCTTCCTTTTTTCCTGTCCCTTACACTTCAGGAACGTTATGCCTTGGTTCAGAGCAGGATGGCTGAGCAGGCGGCATTAGATAGGCAAAAAGGTTGGGAGACTTTTACCCCGCATCAGAAAGAGAGCGTGAAGGCCGCGCTGGGCGCGCTGGAGCGGGCCGTGTTTCAGGAAAAGGATCCGGCGCCCTTTGTGGCTGAGCTGAAGGACCGGCCAAGGGAATTGGCCTTGCTTCGAGTGGCGCGCAAGGCGGACGGCGGTCGTGATATGTGGGTCGTGGAACAAAAGCAGCCGGGTAGAACTTGGGCCGCGGTCGGGAATTTCTCCGGTGATCAGGTCCGCAGAGCGCTGACGGATTATAAACTTCTGGATCATTCGCAGGAAACGCTGGCGGCAGGGCAAGCCCGCGGCAAGCCGGTTGGTGGTATCAACATGAGCGATGAGAACCTGACCATGGGCATCAAGATGGATGGTCAGGGCATGCCGCTGCCGGCGCAGTTCCAGAGTCCGGCAGTGGTCAATATTCCGGGGCTGTCACCCATCATTCGGGAGATTGCGCCGATCAGCCCGGCCACAGTGCCGGCCCTGACCGAACTCCTTCCCAAGGCCGCATCGGCTACGTAGATCAACAGGAAATGATGTTCCGCTGTCCTTCCGCCGGGAAATAACGCCGGCCTTGAGATTACACATAATATGTGTTAATCTTCTTTTGGAGGTGAGACCATGCCTAATATCACAATGTCGATCGATGAACATCTTTTACGTAAGGCCCGCAAGGTGGCCCTGGAGCGCCGTTCGAGTGTGAACGGATTGTTCCGGGATTATCTGAAGAAGTTGACAGAGGACGAGACTTCCTCGGCAGAGAAGGCTATTGAGCGTCTTCGTGTGATGTGGAAGAAGCATCGCATTGTCGTGGGAGAGAGGAAGTGGACCCGGGAGGAACTTTATGAACGCTAACATTTTCTTTGATACCAATGTCCTTGTTTATGCCCGCAGTTTTGACTTGTCGGAGAAACAGGGGATTGCGATCGATTACGTCGAGGACGGTCTTCGTTACGGGATCGGCTTTGTCTCGACCCAGGTGCTGAGCGAGTTTGTTTCGGTCATGACCCGCAAGATCGCGCGTCCGATCACGCTGGATATTGTCAAAGAAGAACTTTCCGGCCTGGAAGGTCTTCAGCTTGTGGAGGTGGACCGCCGGCAGATCCTTCGGGCGATCGATTTGAGCAAGGAGCACGTCATCAACTACTGGGACGCGCTGATTCTGGCCTCGGCGGAAAAGGCCGGTTGCCGCACTCTCCTGACAGAAGACATGGCTCACGGCCGGAAGTTCGGCCGCATTGAGGTCATCAATCCTTTTCTTAAAGCAGCCAGGCGTTAACAGTCAGCGATCCTTCCCGATCACCCAACAATCCCCCATAAGATAAGCCATATTATAGTATGGCTGATAGTATTGACAACCAAGGAAAGGGATGGTATTGTTCTTATGGATCTGGTGAATGGAGATTTTGTCTGAACAGTCACAAGGAGCGGGCGAATATCCTCAAGCACGGGGTTGATTTTACGGTTGCGGCCAGCGTGTTCAGTGATGAGTCGGTCAGGATTTTCTTTGATGGGAAACACAGCTCCATCGAGGAGCGGTTTTTCGCAGTTGGCAAAGTTGACCATAGGGTCCTGATGGTCAGGTTCGTTTATCGGGGGAGCAGGATCAGGATCATTGGCGCAGGTTATTGGCGCAAAGGGAAGGAGCTTTATGAAAAGAAGAAAGATCGATGATGATATGCCTGTGGGGAAGCTGACGGAAGTGCCGAATTTCCTTCCGCCTCCGCACGAGCTGGTATTTCCTGAAAAACCGGTTAAGGTCACGATTGCGCTTAATCGTTCCAGTGTGGAATTCTTCAAGGCGCAGGCCAAGAAACACGGGGACAAGTATCAGCGCATGATCCGGACCTTGCTGGATCAGTACGCATCCCGGTACGCCCAGTAACAATTGTGTCGGCCCCAGATTTTCCGCCCCTCTTTCCGTTGACACCCCAGAGGGCTTTCCGTATAATGAAGCCCGTTTTATTAATAATACTTTATATCAATTTTTTATATAAGGAGTTGTTGTGGAGATCGATGAAATCAAGAAGATCAGGATGGACAAGCGCGATGCCCTGAAGGCCAGGGGGCAGAACCCTTACGGCGGGCGCATGGAAGGCATTGAGCCGATCTCCAGTGTCCTCAAGGGGTTTGCGGATGAAAAGCCGGCGCTTGTGGCCGGCCGTATCCTGTCTTTGCGCGACCATGGCAAGGTGTTCTTTGTGGACCTGATGGACCAGAGCGGCCGGTTTCAGCTGTTTTTCAAGGAGGCGGTTTTGGGCGAGGCCTGGGCGATCTTCAAGCTTTTGGATATCGGTGATATTATTGCGGCGGAAGGCAAACTTTTTACGACCCGGACCGGCCAGCAGAGCCTGCGCGTCGAGAAATTCACGGTGCTGGCCAAGTCGCTCATGTCGCCGCCGATCGGCAAGGAGCAGGTGGTCAAGGACGCCTCAGGTGAGGCGACCGAAACATCCAAGAAATTCAATGCCCTTCAGGATGTGGACACCCGCTACCGCCAGCGTTACGTGGACATGATCGCCAATCCCGAGGTGCGCGATGTGTTCATCAAGCGCAGCCGGATCGTGTCCTACATCCGCAATTTTCTTGATACCCGCCGGTTCCTCGAGGTGGAAACGCCTATGCTGCAGACCATGGCCGGCGGCGCGCGCGGGCGGCCTTTTCAGTCCAAGCACAATGCCTATAATATGGATGTCTTTTTGCGCATTGCGCCTGAGCTTTACCTCAAGCGTCTTCTCGTCGGCGGCCTGGAGCGGGTCTACGAGATCAACCGCAATTTCCGTAACGAAGGCGTCTCGACGCGTCATAATCCTGAGTTCACCATGCTTGAGCTCTATCAGGCCTACGGCGATATGCAGGACATGATGGATATCACCGAGACCTTGATCAGTTCGCTTGCCAAAGAGATCACCGGCGACACCAAGGTTTCCTACCAGGGCAAGACCATTGATTTTACGGCCCCCTGGAAGCGCGTGAGCTTTGCGGGTCTTATCAAGGAAAAGTTCGACATCAATCCTGATGACTCGGCGGAAAAGATGCTCGAGAAGGTCAAGGCCAGGCGTCCGGGGAATTACAAGATGGACAAGTTGACCAAGTCCAACATCATGAAGATCGTGGAAGAGGTGCTGGATGAGGATGCCACGATGGACCCGGTCTTTTTTACGGATTATTTCACGTTCCTGTGCCCGCTGGCCAAGACCGATCCGGCCAATCCTGCGCTGTCCAAGCGTTTTGAGTTTTTTATCGCCGGTATGGAAGTGGGGAACGCCTACTCCGAACTGAACGATCCCTGCGAGCAGCGCTTGCGGCTGGAGGAGGATCTTCACGATGATACCGAGACAGGCTTGCGTTCGATCGACGAGGATTTTGTGCGGGCCCTTGAGTATGGCATGCCACCGGCGGGCGGCCTGGGGATCGGCATTGACCGGCTGGTCATGCTGCTTACCGATTCGCCGAGTATCCGGGATGTCATTTTGTTTCCGTTGATGAAACCGATGGAATAACGCACCCCGACGCGCCTTTCAGTCTCGCGGGGTAAATTCGCGCAGCCACTTACGTTCGCCTTGATCTTTGTCGGGGCTCCGTAAGTTGCGCGCTCATTTATGAATTACGAACTCTGGCTCAGTTATCGTTATCTCGTCGCCCGCAAGGACAAGGTGTTGGCCCTGATCAATTGGGTTTCGATCCTTGGCATTGCCATCGGGGTGGCTGCGCTCATTATTGTGATCGGCGTCATGACCGGCTTTGACAAGGAGCTTAAGGACAAGATCATCGGCACGACCGCGCACATCCTGGTCGACCGCCAGACCGGGGTCAAGGATCCGCAGAAGCTGCAGGCCAGGCTGCTGGCTGTGCCGGGCGTGATCGGCGCTTCGCCTTATATCAACGGTAATGTTTTTCTCGAGCATGGCAGCCGCGCCTACGGGCTGGTCATTCGTGGAATTGATCCCCAGACCGAAAGTTCGGTCACCCAGATCAATGCCTATCTTAAGAACGGTTTTAAGATCGAACAGCTGGGAGCCAAGGAAGTCATCATCGGCAAGGAGCTGGCGCGGTTCTACGGATTTAAGGTCGGCGATGAACTGACGCTTCTCTCGCCGGTGTCAGGTGTGGCGGGCGATGGCTGGCGCTACAAATTCCGGATCGCGGGCATTTTTGATTCGCGGATGTACGACTATGACCGCAACCTGATCCTGGTCACTAATCATGACGCGCAGGAGATCTTCAACCTGCCGCAGGAGATGGTGTCAGGGGTCGCGGTCAAACTTGCGGATGTGGATCGTGCCGCCGAGGCCAAAAAGGCGATCTACGAACAGATCGGTTTCGGTTACGAGGTCCGCACCTGGATTGAGCAGAACGAGAACTTTTTTGCCGCGCTTAATCTGGAGAAGCTGGCCATGTTCGTGATTCTGACTTTGATCGTGATCGTGGCGTCTTTCAGTGTGGTGAGCGCGCTCATCGTGACCGTGACTTCCAAGACCAAGGATATCGGGATCCTGAAATCGGTCGGCGTGCCGGCGAGCGCGGTGCGCCGGATCTTTACCGCCTACGGCATGGCGCTTGGCCTGATCGGGACCGGGCTGGGCCTGACCGTCGGCATGGGCTTGGCCTGGATTTTGCGGGAGACGCAGCTCATCAAGCTGCCGCAGACGATCTATTATATCGACCATCTGCCGGTCCTGATCCAGCTGAGCGATGTGCTGGTCATTGCCGGCAGCGCGATTGTGATCACCTATTGCGCGACGATTTATCCGGCCAGCCGGGCAGCGCGCCTGGAGCCGGTGGAAGCACTGCGATACCAATAGATAAGGTTGCCGATGCCGATTTTAAGAGCGGAATCTATTTTTAAATCTTATACCGATACGCAAAAGCGCGTCGAGGTGCTCAAGGGCATTGATCTGGACATCTCAGCCGGCGAGACGGTCGCGATCGTCGGGCCTTCGGGCGCCGGCAAGTCCACACTTCTGCACGTCCTGGGCGGGCTGGACGTTCCGGATCGGGGGCGGGTTTCTCTCGCAGGGCAGGATGTTTACAGCCTGAACGATGTCCAGCGTTCCCAGATGCGCAATCGCGATGTCGGGTTCGTGTTCCAGTTCTATCATCTGCTGCCGGAGTTGAACAGCCTGGAGAATGTGATGCTTCCTATGCTGATTTCAGCCGGCGGGCGCGGCAAGAAGCGTGAGTTGGAGTCGCGGGCCAGGACAGCTCTGGAGCAGGTGGGTCTGGCTGACCGGTTGGATCACAAACCCAATCAGCTGTCCGGCGGCGAGCAGCAGCGGGTGGCCATTGCCCGGGCGCTCATGAATGAACCCAGGGTCCTTTTGTGCGATGAGCCGACCGGGAACCTGGATTCTCAGACCGGAGGCGCGGTCATTGAGACCTTGCTTTCTCTCGGCCGCAGGCAAGGGCGGACTCTGGTGATCGTGACGCACGATGAGGCCATTGCCAAGCGCTGCAGCCGGATCGTTCCTATAAGGGACGGATTTTTAGAGCAAAAGCATTAGAATTAAAGTAGTAATTTAGTATAATAACTAAACCCGGATTTTGCAGTGGGCAAAATCCGCCCGAAGGGCCACAAATCGTAACATGTTACGATTTGTGGGGTTAGCCCCACGCCTTCGGCGTGGCCGGAGGCAAATTTTGCATTTCCATCTTCCCCAGAGTATCGACAGGAAAAGATGTGGAATGCAAAATTTGGGCTAAAAATAATAATTAAGAGGGGCTTATGAAGATCTACCTGAACGGCAAGCTGGTTCTCAAAGAGGATGCCAAGGTTTCGGTGTTCGATCACGGTCTTTTATATGGCGACGGCGCCTTTGAAGGCATCCGCGCCTACGACGGAGTCGTGTTCAAGTTGAGTGAGCACATCGACCGGCTTTACGAGACCTGTCACACCATGCTCATCAATGTCGGTCTGACCAAGAAAGAGATGATTGCGGCGGTCATTTCGACCCTGAAGGCCAACGGCCTTCGCGACGGTTATATCCGTTTGGTCGTCACCCGCGGCGACGGTGATCTGGGCCTTGACCCGCGCAAGTGCAAGGGCAATCCCAATATCATCATCATCGCGGACAAGATCACGCTTTATCCGGCGGAGCTGTACAAGAATGGCCTGTCGATCGTGACCGTGCCGACGGTCAGGAACCATCCGGAGGCGATCAATCCGCAGCTTAAGTCGCTGAACTATCTGAATAATATCCTCGCCAAGATCGAGGCGAACAATGCCGGCGTGCCGGAAGCGATCATGCTCGACGGCAGCGGCTATGTGGCTGAGTGCACGGGCGATAATATCTTCATGCTCAAGAACGGTATTCTGAAGACACCGGTCCAGGGCCGGTTGCGCGGCATCACGCGCGATTGCGTTATGGAGTTGGCAGAGAAGAAATGCAAATTGACGGTTCAGGAGGCCATGATCACGCGTCACGAGTTATTTAATGCGGATGAGTGTTTCCTGACCGGCACCGCGGCCGAGCTGATTCCGGTCGTTAAGATCGACGGACGAACGATTGGCACGGGAAAGCCCGGCCCAGAAACGCTCAAGCTTTTGAAGCTGTTCCATGAAGTGACCAGGAAAGACGGCGTGAAATTTTAACGATCCCGATCCCGCTTTGGCGGGACGGGGTAAATTCGCCCAGCCAACTGATCCCGTTGTTTATTAGTAAAGATTTCAACGGGACTTCGCGTTCGCTGGCGCTCCATAAGTTGGGGGCTCATTTATGAAGTGTGATAAATGTTCTAAGAAAGCCACGGTCCATCTCACCGAGATTGTTGACGGCAAGGCCATGGAAATGCACTTGTGCGAGGAATGCGCGCGCGACCAGGGCCAGCAGATGGAGCAGCAGTTCGGCCTGGGTGAGCTTCTGGCAGGCCTGACGGACTTCGGCAAGCATGTCCCCGAGGTCCAGAAGAACGTGATCCAGTGTCCGGCCTGCGGACTTACCTACGAGGATTTCCGCAAGTTCGGTCGCTTCGGTTGTGCGCAGTGTTACGTGGCCTTCAAGCCTCAGCTGAAAACTCTTTTGAAGAAGATCCATGGCTCCAGCGCGCACCTGGGCAAGAAGCCGGAAAAGTATGTGGACCTGCAGCCCAAGACCGCGGCGGATGTGGCGGTGGCGTCGTCGCCGGCCCAGCCTGAGGTTGAGACAGTCGACACGCTGCGTGTCAAGATGCTTAAGGCCATTGACGACGAGGATTTTGAACTTGCGGCCCGGCTGCGCGATCGGATCCGGGAGATAGAGCAGGGGGGATAATGGAATTAAATGATCTTATTCACAACAGCGGCGAGTGGCTCAAGGGGACCGGACCGCATGCGAACATTGTGCTGTCCTCGCGCATCCGTCTGGCGCGCAACCTGACCGGAATTCCGTTCACCAACCGTGCGCAGAAAGAGGACCTGGAGAAGGTCTTGGGCATGGTTCAGACCGCGATTAGCGGCAACAGCCTTTTTGCTAACGCAACATTTTTTCGTTTGAATGATTTGGACACTCTTGATCGGCAATTTTTGGTCGAGCGGCACCTGATGAGTCATGATCATGCGGCTAATCCCCAGGGCAAGGCCCTGGTTGTTTCAAAAGAAGAGGCGCTTTCGGTCATGGTCAATGAAGAGGACCACCTGCGCATCCAGGTCCTGCAGTCAGGATTCAATGTCGCCAATACCTGGGCGGCGATGAACGCCATCGACAATGCCTTGTCGGAGAAGCTGCCTTACGCTTTCCTGCCGGAGTGGGGATATCTGACGGCCTGCCCGACGAATACCGGCACCGCGATGCGGGGGTCGGTTATGCTGCATCTGCCGGCGCTGGTCATGACGCGCCAGATCAACAAGGTCCTGGCCGCGATCTCCAAGCTCAGTTTTGCCTCGCGTGGATTTTACGGCGAGGGAACGCAGGCGATCGGGAATTTTTATCAGATTTCGAACCAGGTCTCGCTGGGGCACAGCGAAGGAGATATTATCCAGAATATCGAAGGGCTTATCCGCCAGATCATCGAGCAGGAGGAACAGGCGCGCCAGGCGCTGTTGGTGCAGAATAAGCCGGCCCTTGAGGACAAGATCTGCCGTGCGTGGGGTATTCTCAAGAACGCGCGGGTCATCTCCAGCCAGGAGACCATCGAGCTTTTGTCTATGGTCAGGCTTGGTATTGACGTCGGGATCATCCAGGATATGGACCACCTGACGATCAATGAACTGTTTTTGATGATCCAGCCTGCACATTTGCAGAAGATCGAGGGCAAGAAGCTGGGGACCTTTGAGCGTGATCACAAGCGCGCGCAGGTCATCCGTGACAGATTGAAGGGCAAAGTTTAAGTTAAGTATCCGACGGAGGGGGAAGATGAAGAGATTTTTTTATGTGATGGGTGTCCTGTCGACGATCTTGATCGTGATCGGTGTTATCGGCTTTCTGGCGTTAAAGATTTCAGGAAGTCAGCTGGATGCGCAAAGCAAGGCGTATGTGGATCGGATCGTTCCGCAGATTATGGCCAAGTGGGACACAAAGGCCTTTCTGGCGCAATGTGCTCCTGAACTGCAGCAGATCTCGCCAAAAGAGCAGGTGGATGGGATGTTCAAGACGCTTCCGGAAAAGCTCGGCGCCTGGAAGAGATATGTCGGCTCCAAGGGCGAGGCCTCGATCAACCTGACGCCGCAGGGCAAGTTTGTCACTGCGGAGTATGTGGCTGAGGCGGATTTTGAAAAGGCAAACGCATTGTTTCTGCTCCGTCTGACATTGACCGGAAACCAGTGGAAGCTCACGGATTTTCGGGTCGATTCGCCGGTTTTAGCGCAGTAAATTGGGTAGAAAAGTGAATAGGCCAGGGCGAAACAGGTTTTTTCAGCTTTGGATTTCTTAAAATAACGGGAGGATAGCATGTTTAATCGATTCACCGAACGCGCGCGCAAGGTCATTGTTTTCGCCAAGGAAGAGGCGCGCCGCTTTAATCACGACTACATCGGCACCGAGCATCTTCTGCTCGGTCTTATCCGCGAGGGCGAGGGCGTTGCCGCTGCGGTTCTGCAAAAGCTCGGCGTTGATCTGGAATCCATCCGGATCGAGGTTGAGAAGCTGGTCCAGCCCGGCCCGCAGACGCAAGTTGTGGGCGATATCCCATTCACGCCGCGCTCCAAGAAGGCGCTCGAGCTTGCCGCCGAGGAGGCGCGCGCGCTCGGTCACAACTACATCGGCACCGAGCATCTTTTGCTGGGGCTGGTCAAGGAAGGCGAGGGCATGGCCTATCGCGTGCTTCTCAATCTGGGGCTTGATCTTGGCAAACTTCGCAACGAGGTGATGGAACTTTTGGGTTCCGGCATTCCCGGGTACGGTCAGCAACAGCAGCCGGGTGAGCCAGGTCAGAAGGGCGCAGCACCGGGTCCGCAGAGCAAAACCCCGGCGATCGATGCCTATGGTCGTAATTTGAACAAACTTGCCAAGGATGGCAAACTGGACCCGGTAATCGGGCGGAAGAATGAGATCGAGCGTGTGGTCCAGATCCTTTCCCGTCGGACAAAGAATAATCCGGTGCTTTTGGGCGAGGCCGGTATCGGCAAGACCGCGATCGTCGAAGGCCTGGCACAGCAGATCATTGCCGGCGACGTCCCGGAGATCCTCAGGGAAAAGACGATCGTGGTGCTGGACTTGGCCATGATGATCGCGGGCACGAAATACCGCGGCCAGTTCGAGGAGCGTATCAAGGCGGTCATGGAGGAGCTCAAGCGGAACGGCAAGCTGGTCCTTTTCATCGACGAGATTCATACGCTTGTCGGGGCGGGTGCGGCCGAAGGCGCGATCGACGCGGCCAACATCCTTAAGCCTGCCCTTGCCCGTGGCGAGATCCAGTGCATCGGCGCCACAACGCTTGACGAGTATCGCAAGAACATTGAGAAGGATGCGGCGCTGGAGCGTCGTTTCCAGACGATCCATGTCAATCCGCCGTCTGTTGAGGAGACGATCCTGATCCTGAAGGGCCTGCGTGATAAATATGAGGCGCATCACCGGGTGAAGTATTCCGACGAGGCGCTCGAGGCCGCGGCCAAGCTTTCGGACCGCTATATCTCCGGGCGTTTTCTGCCGGACAAGGCGGTTGATATCATCGACGAGGCCGGCGCCAGCGCGCGCTTGAAGGCCATGGTCGCGCCTGCGGACATCAAGCAGCTCGAGGAGGAGATCGAGAACCTGCGCAAGGAAAAGGAATCTTTCATCAAGCGTCAGGATTTTGAGAAGGCAGCTCAGTTGAGGGACCAGGAGCGAGAGGTCCGCGAGAGATTAGAAAAACGGCGTGGGGAATGGATGGTCAGCCGTGACAATACGAATCTTGTCGTCGGGCTTGACCAGATTGCCCACGTTGTTTCCCAGTGGACCGGTGTTCCGCTTGTTCGTCTGGAGGAAAAAGAGACTGAGCGGTTACTCAAGATGGAAGATATCCTCTCCAAGAGCGTGGTGGGGCAGGGCGAGGCGGTTACGGCTCTTGCCAAGGCCGTGCGCCGTTCACGCGCTGGCATCAAGAATCCCCGCCGGCCGATCGGGTCGTTCATTTTTCTCGGGCCCACGGGTGTCGGCAAGACGCTGTTGGCCAGGGCTCTGGCCGAGTTCATGTTCGGCGATTCGAATGCGCTCATCCAGATCGACATGTCCGAGTATATGGACAAATACAATGTCTCACGCCTGGTGGGTGCTCCGCCGGGATATGTGGGCTACGAAGAAGGCGGACAGCTGACCGAGAAGGTCCGCCGCCGGCCTTATTCCGTGATCCTGCTGGATGAGATTGAAAAGGCGCATGCGGATGTGTTCAACATCCTTCTGCAGGTGCTGGAGGACGGCCGCCTGACCGACAGCCTCGGCCGTACGGTCGATTTCCGTAACAGCGTGATCCTCATGACCTCGAATCTGGGTGTCGATATGCTGCGCAAGCAGGGCAATCTCGGTTTTGCCTCGCGCAAGGATGAGGAATCCTACGTCCAGATGAAGGACCGGCTGCTCGCCGAGATCAAGCGGGTGTTCAAGCCTGAGTTCCTTAATCGTATTGATGACACGATCGTCTTCAGGCCGCTGACCAAGGCCGATCTTTACAAGATCATTGATATTGAACTGGATGCGGTCAGAAAGCGCCTTCAGGAGAAGAACATTATTCTTGATCTGACGCCGGAATCAGTGGATTTCCTCATTGATAAGGGTTTTGATCCGATCTTTGGCGCCCGTCCTTTGAAGCGGACGATCCAGCGTTACCTCGAGGATCCGATGTCCGAGGCGATCATCGCCGGAACGTTCAAAGAGGGCGGTAAGGTCGTGGTCCGTCCGGATAACGATAAGCTCATTTTTGTGGAATGAAAAAGACCCTGGCGTTTCTTATAGTGTCTGTGCTGGTTCTGGCGCCGTCTATTGCGTGGGCGACGAGAACGGTCGTGCCGTTCACCGGGACGCTGGACTTTAAGAACTCGCGGGTTTCTTTGGCCGTAGGCAACAAGGGTGGCCAAACTTTGAATCTGGATGTGGCACGGGTTGCGCCGACCCGGTATCAGCTTCAGGCCCATGTTTCGCATGTGAAGACGCCGCTGTTAGGCGATGTGGCGACTGTCCTCAAGGGGAATTTGGAGCTTGTGACCCTGGATTCCGGGCACAGAAGTTTTGTCGGCGAATTGGCCAGTCAGTATACGCTGTTGAACTACCGGCCGATGCGCGATATTTTTCTCAAGTTCGCGGTCAGGGACCAGAAGCTGAAGATCGATTCTCTTTGGGCCGGGACGCTTTCCGGCCGGGGCGAGATCGATCTCACGGGCCAGAAGGGCATGAACCTGTCGCTGTCGCTCTTGTCGGTCGACCTTGAGCAGTTTGTTGCTTTCTTAAACCGGGGCCAGGACATGCACTCTTTTCCTGTTTCGGGCCTAGTGACGGGGACATTGAATTTGCAGGGGCCTTTTAACCGTCCGGATGTCCAGGGGCACCTGGTCGCCTATAACGGTCAGTTGAAAAATATTGATTACGATACAATTACGATTGACTTCGACGGTATTTATCCGCTTTTGCGTTTGCGGGAGGTGGTTTTGACCCAGCGGGAAGGATTGACGGCCAAAGTCGCCGGATCGCTCGACTTGAGCCAGCTGGCCAGCCTCGGGGATCAGGTCAAGCTTTTAAAAGGTATCCCTATCGTATCCAAAGAGAGCAATCGCGAGGCCTGGGTCCTCAAACGCACAAATTCCTCGGAAGACTCGAAGACTGACATGAGTTATTTTTTGATGAAAGATGAGCGGGGGAATTCTTCAGGTGTCCTGGGGATTCAGAAAAGCATAGGATTCTGATGATGACCATGGAAATGCTGGCGAAAAAGACAACCCGTCTGCTGTTAAGTTTTGTTCACTACGCGGGGGACCTGACGCTTTTGTTTGGACAGATCGTCACAGCGCTTCTCTCCACGCCACTGCACAGCTATCGTTTCCTGTCCCAGGCCAAGCGCGTCGGCCCGGGGAGTTTTTTTATCTCGTCGCTGGTCGCGCTGTTCGTGGGCATGATCATTTCGCTGCAGATGGCGTACCTGATGGTCAAGCTTTCGGCCGAGATCTATATTCCTAACGTGGTGGCGGTCTCCTTGACGCGAGAATTGGCGCCGGTCCTGACCGCTCTGATCGTGGCCGGACGGATCGGAGCCGGAATCACCGCCGAGATCGGCACCATGGTCGTGACCGAGCAGGTTGATGCCTTAAAAGCGTTTGCAGTCAACCCGGTCCGGTATCTGGTCGTACCGCGCTTTTTATCTTTGGTCGTGATGCTGCCGATCCTGACGATCTTTGCCATCATCATTGGGATCACTGGCGGATTTTTGATCTGTTTTTTCAAGCTGTCGATCGGGTATCACACCTACTGGTCCATGGTGGCGGATTCGCTGGCCGTTAAGGATATTGTAACGGGACTGGTTAAGACCGTCTTTTTCGGTATGATCATCGCCCTGGTTGGCTGTTACGAGGGGCTGAACGTGAAGGGCGGCGCGGACGGCGTGGGCAAGGCCACGACGCTCTCGGTAGTGCGTTCGTTTATCCTCATCATCATGTTCGATTGTTTCTTTACGTTTGTTTTTTTCTTTCTGTTTAACGCGTAGCGCAGGGTTTGGGACAATGATACAGATCGCCAATCTTTACAAGACCTTTGACAAGATCCAGGTTCTCAACGGTCTTAATCTTACGGTTAAGGATGGTGAGACCAAGGTGATCATCGGTCGCTCCGGCGCAGGCAAGAGCGTGCTTCTCAAATGCATTGTGGGCATTGTGCAGCCGGACGAAGGATCGATCCGGATCAACGACACCGAGGTGGTGGGCTTGGTTGATCACGAGTATGATAAGGTCCGTCAGGATATCGGCTTGGTTTTTCAGGGTGGGGCCCTTTTTGATTCGCTCAGCGTCGGTGAGAACGTTGCTTTTTATCTGGATGAATTTACCAAGATCACGGGTGATGCTCGCCGTGAAAGGATCGCACATTCATTGTCGCTGGTCGGTATGCAGGGGATCGAGAACCTGATGCCGTCCCAGCTTTCTGGCGGCATGAAAAAGCGCGTCAGCCTGGCGCGGGTCCTTTGTATGCAGCCCAAGACGATCCTTTACGATGAGCCGACGAGTGAGGTCGATCCTATTACCGCGGATGCGATTAACAGTCTGATCATTCAGATGCGCGATAAGCTTAAGGTGACTTCGATCGTGGTTACGCACGACATGACCGCGGCCTTCAAGGTCGCGGATTCGATCGCGATGTTCTATCATGGTCAGGTCATTGCGGACGGCGCGCCGGAGGAGATCAGGCGCTCGCGTCATCCGGTTGTTAAGCAGTTCATTTACGGTGAGGCACACGGGCCGATTACCGAGGACGAGAGCATGAAGTTCGGGCATGTGAAATAAGAGTCAGCTGTCAGCCGTCACCTGTCAGCGGTTGACGGCTGACTCAAGCCAAAGGTTCTTTTAAAGGAGACGTTATATGCCACGCGAAAGCAATCTGGAAGTTAAAGTCGGGATCTTCGTCGTTGCCGCGATCGTGACGATCGTCGTGTTTATCTTTTCGATCAGCGATTTCTCGATTTTCCAGAAAGGCTCGACCTTTCATGTTGTCTTCAATTATGCCAATGGCCTCAAGAAGGGCTCTCCGGTCCGGTTCGCCGGCGTGGACGCGGGGCACGTGGTCACACTCAAGCCTTTTGTGGATACGGCTGACAGCCAGACCAAGGTCAATGTCGATGTCTGGATAGCACAGGGAACGCTGGTCCCCGTGGATTCGAACGTAATGATCAATCAGCTCGGCATTTTGGGTGAGAAATACCTTGAGATTGTCCCCGGGAAGTCGACCGTGTCTGCTGGTCCTGGCACGGTTCTTCGCGGCGAGGATCCGGTGCCGATGGAGACGATCATGAAGATGCTCTCCGGGATCGCGACCAAGCTCGACGGCACGCTGGCCGGGGTCAATGACGGGATACTGACCGAGCCGAACAAGAAAGCCCTGGCCGAAACCCTGGCCAACATGGCGGTTTTTACCGGCATGCTCAAGAACGGCGATGGAACGATGGGGAAATTTCTCACCGACAAGAGCGTTTATCAGAACCTCGAGGAGCTGACTGCGGATGTGAAGGCCAATCCCTGGAAGTTGTTCTATCGCTCGAGGGGGAAGAAGTAAAAGCAAGGTCGGGAAGGCCTTCGGGAATTTTGGATGTCTATGAAATCTAAGATTGTATTTTCCTGCCAGAGCTGCGGCTACGAGTCCAGTCGCTGGATCGGCAAATGCCCAGGATGCCAGAGCTGGAATTCCTTTGTTGAGGAATCGACAGCCAGCCGGCCGGCTCAGGATACGCCGCGCGGGATTCTGGCCAGCACGACGGACGCGCCGGTCCTGTTGTCCGAGGTCGCGCCGGGGAATGAAAAGCGTTTTCAGACCGGCATTCGGGAATTTGACCGGGTCATGGGTGGCGGGATTGTGGAGGGTTCGGTTACGCTCATCAGCGGAGACCCTGGCATCGGGAAATCCACCCTGGCACTTCAGGCCGGCTGCCGGCTGAGTGAGCAGGGCGGCAAGGTGCTGTATGTCAGCGGCGAGGAATCGGTCGCCCAGACCAAGATGCGGGCAGACCGTATCATCACCAAGGCGGGGACGAAATTTTATATCGTCAATCAGATCGACCTGAACGTCATTATCGACCACATCAACAAGTTCAAGCCAACGGCGGTGGTCATTGACTCGATCCAGGTCGTTTACGAGCCGGGCCTGGGGTCAAGTCCGGGGAGCGTGAGCCAGGTCCGGGAATGTGCGGCGCTTTTGACGCAATTAGCCAAGGCGCGCGGCATTGCCCTTTTTCTGATCGGGCACGTGACCAAGGACGGTTCGATCGCCGGGCCGCGGGTTTTGGAACATATCGTGGACACGGTCCTGTATTTTGAAGGTGAGCGTTATTCGGCCTACCGGGTTCTGCGCACGACCAAGAACCGTTTTGGTTCGACCAATGAGCTGGGCGTCTTTGAGATGACCTCCTCAGGTCTCGCGGAGGTTCTCAATCCATCGGAGATCTTTCTTTCCGAGCGGTCCAAGGAGGCTTCGGGTTCAGCGGTTGTTCCAATCCTCGAGGGCACGCGTCCTTTTCTGGTTGAGGTTCAGGGGCTGGTCAGCCGTTCGGCCTTTGGCATGGTGCGTCACAAGGCCCAGGGATTTGATGCCAACCGGCTGGCGCTTCTGGTCGCGGTCCTGGAAAAGCGTCTGGGGCTGAAGCTGGAAGATCAGGATATTTTCTTGAACGTGGTCGGCGGCGTTCGTGTCGAGGATCCGGCGGCGGATCTGGGT
>JADFXE010000005.1:1248-3527 GCA_015233705.1 Candidatus Omnitrophota bacterium | reverse complement strand
CGGCCACATTGTGACCCGGCTTAATGAAGCGGAAAAGCTGGGGTTCAAGAAATGTATTGTCCCGGCGAACAATCTCAAGGCGCGCACGGATCTCAAGTTAAAAACCCTCAAGACCGTTCCGGTAGGGACGCTCAAAGAGGCGCTGGATTTCATTCGTTCATCATAACGGTCGGTTATTAAGGAGAAGATCATGACATTATTGTTCATCCGGACATTCTTTGTGGTCCTGAGCGTTGCGATCGGTTTTCTTGTCGGGAATGTCTATGACCGTGAGCTCATTGGCGTGGCCGTCGGACTTGTCGGGGCCGGACTTTTGATCTGGTTCGAATCTCTGATGAAGCAGGTGTCGGTGCGGGGACTTTCCAGTATGGTTTTCGGCCTTTTGTTCGGCGTTATCATGGCCATGCTGGTTGCGGACACCTTGAAGTTGCTGCCGTTCGGCGAGGCATTCCATTCCTCGATGCGCGTTGTCCTGACCCTGATCTTTTCCTATCTGGGCGCGGTCATTGCCCTGCGCGGCAAGGATGAGTTCAACCTGATCATCCCTTACGTGCGTTTCCGCCGGACTGATCTTAAGGAGGGCGTGATCTTGCTCGATACCAGTGCCATCATCGACGGGCGGGTGACCGATATTTACCGCAGCCATTTTCTTTCGGGCCGCTTGGTCGTGCCGCGTTTTGTCCTGCATGAGCTGCAGCGGCTGGCGGACTCTGAGGATGATCTCAAGCGCCAGCGCGGGCGCCGCGGCATGGAGATCCTGCGTTCCATGCAGAAGGATCCGGCGGTGGATGTTCATATTCATGAGGATGATCTCACCGGTGAGCATCAGGTGGATCTGAAGCTCGTCAAGCTGGCCAAGATTCTCGAGGGGCGTCTGTGTACCACAGATTTCAATCTGAGCCGTATGGCCACGATCCAGGGCACGGAGGTCTTGAACATCAATGACCTGGTTAATTCCGTGAAGCCTGTCGTTTTTGCCGGCGAACATATCGATGTCCAGATCATCAAGGAAGGCAAGGAAGAGCACCAGGGTGTTGCCTATCTTGAGGATGGCACGATGGTTGTCGTGACTGACGGAAGGCGCATGCTGGGTCAGAAGGCACGGGTGATCGTGACCTCTGTCCTGCAGACGCAGGCCGGGCGTATGATCTTTGCGAAGGTCGAGGGCCGATGAAGATCCAGGCGATCATTCCCGCCGCTGGTTTGAGTGAGCGCATGAAGGCGCAGGGCCCCAAGGTCCTGTTGGAGATCGCCGGGCGGCCGGTGCTTGTGCACACGCTGGCGGCCTTTGAAGATTGTCCAGTGGTAGATTCAGTCATCTTGGTGGGGCATGAAGATAGCTTGAAAGATTTGACCGCGCTGGTCAAGGCCGCGGGTTTAAAGAAGATCAGTGTGATTGTTGCCGGAGGCGCGACCCGGACCCAGTCGGTACGCAACGGCCTGAAGGCATTGGCGAAAGATACGGACATTGTCCTGGTTCACGACGGCGCGCGGCCGTTGGTGACGCGCAAGGTGATCGAGGATGGCATTGCGATTGCCGGGGAATGCGGCGCAGCCGTGGCCGCGGTCCCGGTTAAGCCAACGCTTAAGGTCGTAGATCCCAGGACTAACCTTGTCAGCGAGACGCTAGATCGGACGCTGGTGTGGGAGATCCAGACACCTCAGGTCTTCCGGCGTGAGATCATTGAACGGGCTTACCGCGGGGATGAGAACGCGACCGACGACGCTGCGCTTGTCGAGAAGAGCGGCGTGCCGGTCAGGGTTTACCGGGCGGATTACCGCAATATCAAAATAACGACGCCGGAGGATATGGTGATCGCCCAGGCTTTCTTGAGGGGATAATGTATGACGCTTTCTGCAGGAAATAAGCTGCCGGACATCCGGTCAGGTATTGGGTATGATGTTCATCCGCTCGTTAAGGGGCGTGCGCTTGTTCTCGGCGGGGTTGAGATCCCTTACGCGCTGGGCCTCAAGGGGCATTCGGATGCGGATGTTCTGCTTCATGCGATCGCAGACGCTATTCTGGGTGCGGCTGGCAAGGGCGACATCGGCGAGCATTTTCCGGATACAGATGCGAAGTACAAGGGCGCCTCGAGCCTGGTCCTTCTTGCGGAGGCGCGCAAGTGTGTCGAAGCTGGCGGCTTTAAGATTGTGAATATCGATTGCACCCTGATCGCCGAGGAGCCGAAGATCAGGCCGCATAAGCCGGCGATGAAAGAGAATATCGCCCGGGTCTTGGGCATTGACCCGGTACGGGTGAATATCAAGGCCACAACGAA
>JADFXE010000005.1:0-1171 GCA_015233705.1 Candidatus Omnitrophota bacterium | reverse complement strand
GAACGTTAAGGTATTCTGGGGAAAGGAATGTTATGCTGACGCTTATGATCATTCTTACGGCAATCTTGATCTTCTGGCTTTTTACGCTGGTGTTCTTCTTTAAGGAGATCCGGGCGATCCAGGAGCGTGACCCGGCGGCCAAGTCGGTCATTGAGGTTTTGGTCCTGTATTCGGGGTTGCATGCGATCGTGTTTCACCATCTGGCGCACGGCATGTGGAAGCTGAAACTGCCGCTCTTCGCACGTATGGTTTCGCAGTTCGCGCGTTGGATCACGGGCATTGAGATCCATCCCGGTGCGGTGCTCGGCTCCGGCATTCTTATTGACCATGGCATGGGAGTTGTGATCGGCGAGACCGCGATCGTTGGGGACAATGTGACCTTTTATCAAGGCGTGACGCTGGGCGGCACTGGCAAAGAGACCGGCAAGCGCCATCCGACGCTGGGGAACAATATCGTGGTCGGCGCGGGCGCCAAGGTCCTGGGGAACATCACGATCGGCGACAATTCCTACATCGGCGCCAATGCGGTCGTCCTGCAGAGCGTGCCGCCGAACACGACGGTCGTCGGAGTTCCGGGGCACATCACCAAGCAGGACGGCGAGAAGATCGACAAGAAACTGGCTCACGCGCAGATCCTGGATCCGATCGTTGAAGATATTGAGGAACTTGCCCGGCGTATCAAGGCCCTTGAGCAGGGCAAGAGAGAGAAGTAGGGCACATGGAACTGTACAATTCCCTCACCAAAGAGTGCGAACATCTGCCCCTGGGGCCCATCACGATGTATTCCTGCGGGGTCACGGTCTACGACAAATGTCATATTGGACATGCCCGCAGTCTTTACACCTTTGATTCCCTCGTCAAGTATCTGCGCTACCGCGGGTACACGGTCAAGTTTGTCCGCAATATTACGGATGTGGATGACAAGATCATTGCCAAGGCCCAGCAACTCGGCAAGACTTTCGATGAGGTCGTTCGCGAGAATATTGATCTTTATTACAAAGACATGGCGGATCTGGGCGTGGCCCGGGCTGATGTCGAGCCTCGCGCGACAGAGAATATCCCTTTGATGATCGCCCATATCCAGGGCCTGATCGCCAAAGGCCATGCCTACGCGTCCGACGGGGATGTGTATTTCCGCGTCCGCTCTTTTCCTCAATACGGCCGGCTTTCG
>JADFXE010000069.1:5581-6658 GCA_015233705.1 Candidatus Omnitrophota bacterium | reverse complement strand
GCCAAATCTTGGAGCAGGTGTCCACGGCAGACATATCTTCTGGTCAGGAGGCCCGCGAGCTGATCCAGCAGTCCGGCCTGGGGGACACTCTTGGAAAACTAAAACTTACTCCCCTTTTCTTGCCAGAGGCGGCGCGTATTCAGGCAGACATTGATCAGACCCTGCATCGCAAGACCGACGGGGAATGGCAGCGGAAAGAGATCGTCACGATCGCCCGGATGAAGATCGCGGAGCTTGGCAAGACAGCGGTCGGTGTTGATGCGGAGCTTACCACGTTGCCGCTGGTTTCTGAAATTCGCAGCCTGATCGCGGAGGCAGAGCAGCGTGGGATCAGTGTTCCGTTGCCGGTCCAGAAGAATATCACGCCCCAGGCGGTTGCAGAGCTTGCTCCGTTAGTTGCGGTGCAGGCTCTGTCGCCGGTCGTCACGCCTCAGCCTGCCAGGG
The DNA here is from genome assembly GCA_015233705.1 of Candidatus Omnitrophota bacterium. The sequence continues at coordinate 6,214 of JADFXE010000069.1, read as the reverse complement.
TTCAGGAGATCGAGGACTGGTACAAGCAGCAGTACGATCTGAATGTCGTGGCGCAGGCTGTGACAGACCCGAATCAGGGTGCACTGGTGGCGGTGTATCTGACGGACGATTTCAACGCCGGGTGGACCGAGAGACGGCCCGGGAATCAACACGCCGTCGGCTCATAGGACGGTACATGCCGGTCCGTTTTGGCGTGTTGGATGTCCTGGATGCTTCGGAAGGAACGCCGCTGGCTCTCCTGGGCCGGCCGGCGTATGCCCGTATCCAACGGGGAAATCTCGGGCACGGGTTGTGTTCGTTTTCCTTCAGCTGGCAAGGGCACAAGAGCCGGAGGATCCAGTTCACGATCCCCAAAGAGATCATGGAGGCCCGTCAGGCGCTGGGCCGGAAAGTCGTGATGAAGGTTGAGATGGACCGGAATCACGGGCAGGTCATCAATGTTTATATGCTGGACGATACCAAAGAGGGCAGGACAGCCGTCCCGCTGGTCACTTACAAATATTTTCCTGGCCGGAAGCGCCAATATACCTCTGCGGCCAAGCAGGGCATTTGTGTCAGGACCAACCTGGCGGGGCTGGACATTTCCTCCTATTACGACAGAGGCATTGGCCAGCCAGTAGAGGGTAGGTGGCA
>JADFXE010000069.1:0-5547 GCA_015233705.1 Candidatus Omnitrophota bacterium | reverse complement strand
CAGAAACTTTCCGGCGGTAGACCCGAGGATTTCCGGGGTGAGGTGAAACTGGCGGGTCAGACAAAGAGTACGACCTTCAGCCTGCTTCCCGAGGCGCAGGCCCGGTTCAAGGAGCTCAAGGCCCGGGATGGCACGACGATATTTTACGCTGAGGCCAGATTGCGGGAGGAGCGGGATTACGGGACCTATATTGAGCTCACGTGGGAAGGGACGGTGGTGTCCCGCTACTACTATTACCGCGCATTGAATAAATGCACGACCGTTGATTTCAGCCGGCTGAGTATTCTGGACCATGCCCTGGGTAACAGGAATGTCCGCGGAGAGGAGATCATTCCACGGCGGATCGCCTTCCAGCCGTTGGCGAGCACAGGGACTTGTTCGCTCAGTTATCGGGGAAGGAACGATATCCCTTCGCTTGTCAATAAAGCGGTCCGACTTATTCCGCAGCAGAACGCGGAATACGGCTGGACCTTGCTGGTTTATGATCAGAAAGCGTGGGAGGCTGATCCTTCGGTTACTCCGTCGGAGATCCTGGTGCGCGATGTCCTGAGTCAGCGGTGGGTCAAGGCTGATCCGCGGTTCAGGCTGGAGTTCAAGCCTTGTCTGCGGGCAGAGTTTGAGGAAGCCCTGCAGATAAAGTCGGACGAGATAAAAGAGAGCAGACGCAAGAAGGATGCCGAGGCCCGAGCGGCTGTGGCGACCAAGCAGCGTCTGGCCGTGTCCGCGCTGCCTGAGGATGTCCTGCAGCGTTATCTGCCACTTGTTCAGCGCGCAGCGGCCAGGTTCGCCCAAAGAGCGAATGCCGATGATCCTTATGAATATCTGAGCGGTGCGATGCTGGGGCTGGCGGGCGCTTATCAGAACTTTCCCGCAGACCATCCGGATTTTATAAAGATACTTATTGTCGCGATGAAGCGTGGCATGATGAATCAGCAGCGCCAGGAGCGCTCGATGACGGTCACGGAAAAGGCCAAGCTGTCCAGGATCAATAAGGCCCGGGAGCAATTCATTGGCGAAGGGGTCATCCCCGCTACCGAAGAGCTTGCCGAGGCCAGCGGCCTGGACGTTGCGGACATTAACAATGTCCTGGCCCACGCGCGGGAAAAGCGCATATCGGATTTTGAAGGTGAGGACCATGATCAGGCGCTGGCTGAGGCGACCGTGACGTTTATGAGAGGTGCAGGTGCTGCGGCGGAGGAGCCGGGCGACAGATTTGCTGATTTCATGTCGCGTTACGGCAAAGGGTTGCTTAAGGATGAGGTGCATATCCTTAAAAGGCTGTTCTTTGATGAGGATGAGCCAGCGCAACACGAGGTGGCCAAGGAAATGGGTGTCAGCTCGTCGCGGGTAACGCAGATCTTTGCGAGTTTGGCTCAGAAATTGAAAACACGTCTGGCCGGTGTTGTCATAGAACGGCGGGGGAATTTTTCGCTCGCTGATTCGTCGGAGGATGACGATCAGCCTGCTGAGAATGGGCCTGGGCCAGTTGTGCCGACCGGCACTTCTTCATCCAGGCCAATGAGAAGACCCCGCGGCAACGGCTTTGCGCATATCGGGGTTTTTGTCGCAATCGCGCTGGCCGGCCTGGCGGCGCTGATCTTTGGCCCCGCGGTCGTGCATTACCTTGCGCAGATTCGACAACCGGCTGTCGAATTCATCACGTACGCTTCCCAGGCCCCGCCGGCTCACATCGGCCTGGTTTTGACAGCAGTCCTGCTTGTCGCGAGCGCAGTTTTCTCTTCCATCATCGGAGAAAACGAAGATCCCCTTGTCGCTCAAAATCCGCCCGCATTCGGGCGCGCGCTTTCCGCTATTGGGCCGGCCACGTTTGCCTTCCGGATGACGAAACTCTTTGCCGGAGTTACGGGATATTATCAAGGCGAGATATATGAGGGGCCCAGTGAGGTCCTGAATGTCATGATCAGTGCCCGTTGTCGGGGGAACTGCACGGATTGCTTTGCCGACAAGAACGGCAAGGACATGGCCAGGAAAGATATTATCGCCTTACTTGATGCGTTCAAAGGATTTAAAAGGATCAATTTTGTCGGCCCTGGCGAAACGACCGAATACGGTAAGACCAACGTCAGCCAGCCGGGATTTAGCCAGGATTTTATAGATATTATCAATCACGCCGCAACCTGCTGCGACGAGGTTGGGATCGTCACGAGCGCTTATTTTGTTCCCGAGGATAAAGAGGCGGCGCGGACATTGTTCAGTCAATTTCCGGTTGAGACGCGCCGGAAGCTGGTCTGGGTCGTTTTCGTGGACCATTTTCATGAGCAGATGTTCCAGTCGAGATTCCAGCGTTCGCTTAAGGCGGTCCTGGTTCTTCTGCGGCAATTGCGCGACGAAGAGTTGATCCGGATCGAATATAACGTCACCATTGAAAAAGGTTGGAACAGAGAATCGGTGCTCAGGGAATTCGGCATAGACTACCCCGAAGAATACAGGACCCATCCAATCGTCAATCATATCGTCAAGCAGCTTGGCGCCGAGAAACTGGGCGCTGAAAAAAGATACGATTGGGGAGACCCCTACATGATGGGTTATTCCGTGGATTCCGATGGGGAGCCCCGAACGCTTCCTTTGGCCGTGACGATCGACGGCCTGGTCATGACCTGCATTCCGAGGGCATTCTTGCCTAAAGAAACATGTTTGACAAAATTCGCCAGCGATGTTCTGGGAGATTTGGACCATGAATCGCCGGCGGACATCATGGACCGTTTGCCTGTGGGCTATTTTGGCACCAACACTTTCGGAAGAAACAGAATGACTTATTATCCGAGTTTGAGCCGCAAACCCGTATCTTCCGCCGTGATGGACAGGGTCTTCGCGGCCCTGAGGAGCGGCGTTCCAGACACGGCAAGAGAGATGTTCGAGCAGCTTTGCCAGGGCAATCGGGATAATAACGATCTCGACTATGCGCTCTTTTTGATCGGCGTTGCATATCGGGATCTCTTGAAACGCGGGGCCAAGAATAATGCCTTTAACGGTTGGTTCTATCAGACGCTGACGCAGCATTCACAGACGATCTTCTGGCTGCTCATGACCGCTTGGGGGACCGAATTTAAAGAGGCCAGAGACGCGATCATTAATGAATTCAGGAATAACCAGGCGATGGTGGAGTCGTTTTACGAGGTTATTAACGCAAGAAACGAGGCCGATGCTTCTGCGCGCGTTTTCTTCAAAACTTTAATGCAGGCGGCGTATTTGCCTCATGATGGAAAGAATGATGCCGGCAATGTGGCCGGCACGCTGTTACTTTTTCAGAGGGGTAATTCTTTTCGGGATGTAGATCCCTACCTTCAGTACAGGCCATATTTACAGCAGTTCTGTTGTGCCGGAATCTTTAATTACGCCCTGGACATATTGACAAGCCAGAAGACGTCCGTGAAGGTTTTTGAGGCGTTCTTCGATCAGATCGCCAAGGCGAGCCAGCAGTGCAGCATGAGCAGGGAGAGCGATCATTTGAAAGCGCTCTTAACATATTTAAACCTTGTGTTGCCTGAGGATGCCAGGCTCGGGAACCTTCTCGCTTCCGGGGACACAACAGCGCCTTCCAAATATTCTACGACATGCGAACAGGCCAGAAAAATTCTTCAGGATAATGGCCCGGCCATTGAAGTCGGAAAATTGATCCACCCCGACGACAGGCCGCGGCTCGAATGGGCTGGAGATATCTATCCTTTTGTTCAATCCGGCAATACCCTGAAATTGTCTCCCGGCGAAAAGGTTTACATAACGGCCCGGTTTAATCGCCGTCCAAAATTTAAAGAAGCGATCGTCGGACGGATATGGGGAAAGGGTCAGTGGGGACAATGGAAGACGATAGATTTAAAGATTTGCGATGATTGGGGCAACAATTCGTTCAGGTTTGAGGGCGTTGTGCCCGAAGGTGTCACCGCGATTACGTTCTATTTTAATGCGGATTACGGCGCGCTTCAATGGGTGAGTTCGTTGGGTATGCCGGACTTGAATATAAACAGAATAAATATACAGACACCAAGCGCTCGTCCGACGGCTACGGCCAACGGGTTCACGCACCTTGGCGTTTTGGCCGCGCTTGCGGCGGTTACTTTTGTGGGATTGCTTTTGGCGCCAGCGATCATCGAGCATTGGGACGCGATCCGTCTGGCCGCGTCGAATTTCTTCGCCCACGCGCCTTGCGCCCCGCCCGCTCACATCGGCTTTGTCCCCTTTGCGGTCGTTGCCAGCGGACTTCTATTTGCGCTTTCCGTCGCGCCGGGTAAATGGGAAAAGCAAGGCTGGTTCCGTGATATTAGAGAAAAGACCCCCTTAAATCATCGCTGGAAGACCGCGCTTTATGACATTGATACGTTCAAGATAAAGTACAAAGAATGGAAGGCCAGAAAAACGGTCAACAGATACCGTCTCATGGCGAGCCTGGCCCATCTTTTGGCCGAGGCTTCGCCGAGCGACAGGGAAAAACTGCTCTCTTTTTGTATGAGCATAATCAAAAAATACGACACCGGTCGTTTGGGTGGAAATGAGAGAGAATTAGACTCGGATATCAAAAACGGTCAGGCCTATCTGGACAGCGAATATCAAACGGCGATGGAAGTCTACGATGCTGTGGCAAAACTGGACAGCGGATACTACACAGGTTCCATTCCGTCGAATATTCTGGAGATGGGAGAGAAATTAAAATTGGTGGCCCATGGCACCGTGGGCGGTAACGATCGTCTTCATAATATTTTTCCAATGCCTGAAATTGTCCCGACCTTGCATCGTGCACAGGCATTATTGAATATCATGATCGACGGAAAGGTTAAGCCTGTCAGGGCCGGCAGAGCGATCCAGGAAAGAGCGGATGTTGGTTGGCTCAATGATGACCTTGATCCGTACACGTCAGCCGGCTTGTTCGGTCCGTATTACGTGATATTTAACCTTGCTCCCGATTGCATTTTACGTTATCCGAGGCTGCGCGACGGTTCTGTTGCGCGCAAATACCACGCGATATATTTGGTTCCTCATCCAAGAGACGTGAGATTCCTGCTCAAGGGATTGGCGGAGGCCGTGCGGTTGGGCTTTAAGACGTCGAGGGACGCCAACTGGGCCGGACGCAGGATCATGACCTATGCTCAGTTCGAAGCTGCTTACAAGGCCGGAAAGCTGAAAAGGATCATTGATAACCGCAAACCGTATCTCCCGAGCGATCCTGTTCGGGTCAAGGCCACTCGGTCGGATGTGTCGCGTGTGGTGGCTTCCGGCCGGGCGCGGAAGTCTTTCCCGATCGCACGCTGCACCGCGCCGAAAGAGCGGGCCGCGCGAATGGCCTGGCCCAAAGAGCCGAAGGTCGACGGGCTTTCGCGTCTGAAGAAGGCGCAAGAATATAATGAGTATTTGTTCAATTTATTCGTTGTTATTCGGGATATTGAGGAAATACACGTCTGGATTAACGGTGGAACTGTCCCCGCGTTTATTTCCAGGCGCGATTTCCTTAATCATCCAATCGCGCATAGCGTCCAGGGATTATCGGGGGGATTGATTCTTGCTGGGAAATCTAGGAGTTTTGCGGCTAAAAGA
>JADFXE010000068.1:4382-6759 GCA_015233705.1 Candidatus Omnitrophota bacterium | reverse complement strand
GTACAATGCCAATCTCGGCAAAAATCGTGCCGATATATTTCATCCGTCCGCCAGCGACAAAAAACATGCTCAGGGTAATCAGAAAAACCAGGACAGTGTTTCCCAGATCAGGCTGTTTGATGATGAGCGCACATAAAAACCCCATGACCGCCATAACCGGAAGGAACCCCTTGGTCAAGGACTTAACCGCATTCTTCTTGCGCGTGAAGAAATCAGCTAGATAGATAATGAGAACCGGCTTCACCAATTCGGAAGGCTGAAAATTGATCGGCCCCAGACTGAACCAACGACGGGCTCCGGAGGTCACTTTACCGATATGCGGGATCAGAACCAAAATCAGAAGCACGATCGCTACCCCCAGAAGTGGCCGGGACAGCTTCTGCAGGTCCCGGTAATCGATCATCATGCAAAAGATCATAAGAGCGATCCCCAGGACAAGGAACATCAGATGCCGCAGCAGGAAATACGCGGAATTCTTCATGACCTCCATGGCATACATGCTGCTCGAACTGTAGATCATCACAATCCCGAAGCAGACCAAGAAAACGAAAGAAACAAACAACGAGATCCTTATCTCACGCACAAATTTTCCCTTCCTTTGCCAAAGGCAAGGTCAAGGTGACCTTGGCCCAATTCCCACATTCCGAGGTGATCGCAATCGTGCCGCTATTCCTCGCCACCAGCTCCCGCATGGCATGCAGCCCCAACCCCGTCCCCTGCTCGAGGCCTTTGGTCGTAAAGAACGGAATAAAAACCCTTTCCAATTCTTCGGCCTTGAAGCCCTTGCCATTATCCACAAGCTCAATGACCGCCCTATCGCCGTCGGTCCGAGCACCCAGCGTTATCCTTGGCCTGTAATCCGATACCGTAAAATCTCCCTGTTCCACGTGATCCGCCTTGTTCTTCATCGCATCGATACTGTTGTCAAACGCATTGAAAAGAACATCCTGTATCATCGAGGCATTGACCCAAAGAACAATATTTTCATCATACTCTTCCACAAATTCATACGGATAATTCTTGTGCTTCACATCAACGATCTCTTTGGCAATATGCACGATCCTCTTTAGCGTCACGCCGGAGAAATCTGTCCCGCCCTTGCTGAACGTCTTGAAGGCATCCGAGATCTCAGCGCCCTTTTTCGCGCTCTGGGCGATCAGATCGACCTTGCGAATGACCTCACGGGCATTCTCCACCAGCTGCTCGCGCGGGGCGTTCGCGAGGACATCCTCGTTGAAAAACTTGAGCCTGATCACATCCGCGCCGAGAGTCATGATGTTAAACCGATTGCAGATCTGGTGTGATACCGTCGATCCAAGGACACCGATATCCTTGAGCCGCCGGTCGTGCATCTGCTGCAAAAAATCCTTCTTGCTGACCTCCAGGTGCATGGCATTCTCGATGGCCAGAGCCGTCTGCTCAGCGATCACATTAAAAACTGACAAATCGCGGTCCGAATAAGGCGCCAGGCTCACCTTCTCTCCCAAAAACAGCACCCCGGTCATCTGCTCGCCGCGAGCGATTCCGACGGCAACACTCGCCGGACATCCTTCCAAGACCTTTCCGTCTTGCCCACAATCGTCCAGGATCACAGCACTGGAAAAGGACTTGCGAAACAAAAAAGTCGGCGCGTCAGCAGCCAGTTCACGGGCATAGGAAGCGCTGTCGCCGGCAGTATCCTTCAGGACGAATCTCTGCCCATCGAAAAGATAGAACGCCGCGCTCCTGATGCGCATGGCCTTGAAAAGGATCGCCACGATCGACCCTGTGATCTCCTCCACGGTCTTCCATCTGTTCAGCCCCCGGGAAGCCTGGATCAGGACATGGTGATAGGTCTTTTCCATGACCAGGATCCGGTCCACGGCATGACGGTTGAGCCGGGAGTAAACAAGCGGTGCGGGCGTGGCAAAGGCGATCGAGGATAGAAACGCAGCCAGATGATGCCCTTTCCAGTAGAGAAATAGCGGAATGCACAGGACCAGCGAATAAACCGCCAGGAAGATCAGCGCCGAGGATATCGGCACCCGGACATCCAGCAGGAACCGCCCCATCCTTTTCCTGATCCCGGATTCAGGGATCCCGGTCAGCAACTTTTGAGTCCAGACATTCATACGTTTCCCCGTCCAGCAGCCGTCACAACTTCATGACGCATTCCTTGAACACCCGTCCCCGGTGCTCAAAATTTTCAAACATATCAAAGCTCGCGAACATGGGGCTCAGAAGCACCCGGTCGCCGGCCACGGCCTGCAACCTCGCCGATCGGACCGCCGCTGCCATGTCCGTTTGGTCCTCCAGGGGAACGATCCCCTCAAAAGCCTGATGCAATCTCCGGCGGACAACGTCCTCGCGCGTCAGGACGATCAGCTTCCTGACCTTC
>JADFXE010000068.1:740-4372 GCA_015233705.1 Candidatus Omnitrophota bacterium | reverse complement strand
GGGATGACCGCCGAGAAATCAAGGTCGCCCTTGTCGTGGCCGCCAGCGATCATGACGATCGGCCCGGGTAAAAGTTTAAGCGCCCAGGCACCTGACTCAGCCGTGGTTGCCTTGGAATCATTGATGTAGGTAACGCCGTCCAGAACACGCACCTTCTCGGTGCGGTGCTCCACGCCGGGAAAGGCTTCAAAGACCTTCTGCGCCACTGCGTCCGGGACACCGAAGATCCGCGACACCTCCAGGACCGCCAGATGATCAGGGTTTGCTGTCTCGCCGGGCCCGTTGAACAGGCGGACCTGCGCGGTCAGTTGCTTTTCCAATGAGCGCACCCGTTCGTCACGGCTGTTAAGAACCGCAAAATCCGCACCGGTCTGCTTCATAAACAGACGCTTTTTGGCGTCAAAATAGTCCTGCATCGTCGGATGACGGTCCAAATGGTTCTGGCTGAAGTTAAGGAGCACGGCCACATGCGGCCGGAACGTCTCGCACAGCTCCAGCTGGAATGAACTAATCTCGACAACAAAAATATCCACCTCCAACCGCAGGACCTGCGAAGAGAATGGCGTACCGACGTTGCCGCACAGGCACGCGCGCTTCCCGGCCGCTTCAAGGACCTTGGTGATCAAGGTCACGGTCGTGGTCTTGCCGTTCGATCCGGTGACCGCAACGACCGGTTTTGCGCAGGACCGCCAGGCGAACTCGATCTCGCCCATGACGGGAATGCCGGCCGCCCGCGCCCACTGCAAAGGCGACGCGTCTTTCCAAACGCCGGGGCTTGCCACGATCAGGTCAGAGGCGCACACGAACGCCTGTGAATGTCCGCCAGCCTCAACCTCGACGCGGGCGCGATCCCTCAGCCCGGACAGCGCCTTCTCGATCTTGGCCAAAGACTGACTGTCCGTGATGCGCGCCACTCCTCCCAATTCCTGAACCAGATTGGCAGCCGCGATCCCGCTCTTTGCTGCACCGATGATCGTGACTTTTTTGCCTTTAATATCCATGGATAACTTCCTGCAATATCACCTAACGCATCTTGAGCGTCGTCAGCGTGATGAACATCAAAATAATCGCAATGATCCAAAAACGGATAATGATCTTGGACTCGTGCCAGCCCAATTTCTGCAGATGATGGTGGTACGGCGCGATCAGAAAGATCCTCTTCTTTCGCAATTTGAAAGAAGCCACCTGCAGAATGACCGAAAGCGCCTCCCAGATGAAAACGCCACCCATGACTAAGAGTAAGAATTCCTTCTTGATAAACACCGCGATGATCCCCAGCGTCCCGCCGAGAGCGAGCGCCCCCACATCCCCCATGAACACACTCGCCGGATGGGCATTGAACCACAAAAACCCCAGGCTGGCGCCGACCATGGCCATGCAAAAGACCGTGAGCTCGCCGGTCCCGGGAATGTAGGGAATAAGGAGATATTCGCTCAGGTTCACGTTGCCGGAGACGTAACAGAGGATGCTGAGCGTGATCGCGACCATGAGCGTGCAGCCGATCGCCAGCCCGTCCATACCATCTGTCAGGTTGACCGCGTTGGAGGTGCCGACCACAATGACCATGACCAGAAGGATGTAGAACGCGCCCAGATCAATGACCAGGTTCTTGAAGAACGGGATATCAAGGGTCGTTGACACGCCGGGCTGGAAATAAATGAAAAACCCGACGATCGCAGCCAGCGCGATCTGCCAGAAAAGCTTGGTGCGCGGACGCATGCCGTCCTTGGAAATGCCAGCCAGTTTCATGTAATCGTCCGCAAACCCGACCACTGCCAGCCACACCATGGTCAGGAACGTCATCAGAACATACTTGTTGGTCATGTCCGCCCACAGCGCGACCGAAGCGGCAATGCTCCCGACGATCAGGATCCCGCCCATGGTCGGAGTCCCTTCCTTGGTCTGGTGAAAATCCTTGAGCTGCGGGCAATCCGAACGGGCCGCCTTCTCCCGGAAACTCTTGCGCTTCAAAAGACGGATGAACCATGGCCCGACGATAACGCAGATCAGAAACGTAGTCACCGCGGCCATGCCGGCGCGGAAGGTAATGTAACGAAAAATGTTCAGGAACGTGAACTCGGAGCGGAATTGCGACAGAAAATACAACATTGAAACCCCTTTCTTCAGCCGCCGTCATGTCGATCCCGTCGAGGCGAGACATCTCAACAGCCTGAGATCCCTCGTTGCCTCTTAAAAAGGCTCCTCGGGATGACACACATCCTTATCTTAACGAACCCCTTTTCGGTCCAAGAATTCCACAAGCCCTTCCACGACAGTCTCCATCTTCATCCCCCGCGAGCCCTTGGCCAGGACCACGTCTCCCGGACGCACCTCAGCTGCCAGGGCCGGAAGGATATCCTCCCGCTTGATAAAATGCCTGGCCTTGACCAAAGGATTGATCTCAGCGGCCCGCGCACCAATAAGCCCGGCCCAGCGCCCGACGGTCCACAAATGATCCACGCCGCTCTGCGCCGCCGCCTGGCCGACCTCGGCGTGAAGCTCCTCGGAGCGGTCACCCAATTCCAGCATATCCGCGCCCAGCACGAACGCCCGGCCCTTACGCGGTATCAAAGACAACGTCCTCAGTGCATTCTTGAAAGAGACCGGATTGGCGTTGTAGGTGTCGTCGATCACGGTCACGCCGCCGACACTGTGAAAGCACTGCCGCCCCCTGGCTGCCTTTGTCGCCAGGATGGCCGAGCGGATATCTGCAAAGCTGATCCGAAAGAGCCGGCCGCAGGCGGTCGCAGCCAGGGCATTGAGGATATTGCCCCAGACCGGCGTCTTCAGATGGATCTTCTCACCGCTCGTCAGTGTCAGGTTCAACCCGCCGCGCTCAGCCTTGACCGCCGTGATCTTCACGTCCGCCGCATGATCAATAGCATAGGTGATCACCTTTTGCGAAAGCTTCCTGGCCCTGATCCTGAGCAAAAGCGGATCGTCGGCATTTAAAATAACCGTGCCTTTTTTGGGAAGAAAATCGATCAGCGCTGATTTCTCCCTGAGGACACCCTGCGGATCGCCCAGGCCGGCCAGATGCGAGGCACCGATATTGGTAAAGACCGCGACCGTGGGCTCCGCGATCTCGGCGAGCCAAGAGATCTCGCCAAAATGGTTCGTGCCCAGCTCCAGGACCGCGACCTTGTGCGTCTTATCCAGTTGAAGCAATGTCCCCGGAACACCGACGTGATTATTCTCCGTGCCCTTGTTAAACAGCACCTTGAACTTCTTTCCCAAAACAGCCGCAATGAACTCCTTGGTCGTGGTCTTGCCCGCACTGCCGGTGATCGCAATGACCGGGATCTTGAAACGCCGGCGGTGGAAACGGGCAATCTGGCCCAAGGCCTTTGTCGTGTCATCAACAAGAATGACCGGAATATCCTCCGCTCCGGTGACGTCCTTCCGGCTGACAACAACGGCCGCTGCCCCGGCCGCGACCGCCTGCGCCGTAAAATTATTCCCGTCAAAATTGTCGCCCTTGATCGCGACGAACAATTGACCCTTTGTGATCTTGCGTGTGTCCGTCGAGACACCGCGCACGACGGCCTTGGGTCTGCCCTGCAAAAGCCGGCCGCTCGTGGCCCCGACGATCTCCTCAATAGTGAACTTGCTCACGAGTCAACCTTTCTAAC
>JADFXE010000068.1:0-681 GCA_015233705.1 Candidatus Omnitrophota bacterium | reverse complement strand
TCACGATATCCCGCTCCACAAAATCAATGGTCTGGTCCTTGAGGACCTGATAAGTCTCATGCCCCTTGCCGGCCAACAGCACAATGTCATTCTTCCTGGCCAGCGCCAGCGCCCGCTCAAGGGCCTGTTCGCGATCAGGCACGATCTCGAATGTCTTCTTTGTAAATCCGGGAATGGTCTCCTGGATGATGCTCTCCGGATCTTCGCTGCGCGGATTGTCCGACGTCAGGATCGAAAGATCAGCCAGCTCGCAGGCCACACGCCCCATCCGCGGCCGCTTGGTCCGGTCCCGGTCGCCGCCGCAGCCAAAGACAACAATGATCCGCTCGTGCTTGACCGCCTGGAGGCTTTCCAGGACGTTCTTCAGCCCGTCATCCGTGTGGGCGTAGTCGATGAAGATAAAGAAGTCCTGACCCGCATCCACCCGCTCAAGCCTGCCCGGGACACAGCGCAGAGACTCGATCCCCTGCTTGATCAGCTCCGGCGGGAAACCCTCTCCCAGGCCGGCCCCAAAGGCGGCCAGGATATTGTAGACATTGTGCAGACCGATGAAAGGCGTGTGGATGACCGTCTTCTCGCCGAAGAACCGGACCAGAAAACGCGCACCGTTCAGGCCGAACTCCTGGACCTCGCCGCGCACGTCCGCCGCCGCGTTGATGCCGTAAGTGATGACCCGGGCGC
>JADFXE010000067.1 GCA_015233705.1 Candidatus Omnitrophota bacterium | reverse complement strand
GAAAAAGATGTTGCCCGTAAGGTAAAAGAAGTCATGGGGACGTAGGGGCGCGGCAGAACCAGAAAACGATCGAAGCTAAAAAAGAACTGACGGCCACCAGGAACAACGCCGTCACCACTCCCGCGCGGCCGGCAATCGCTCCTGCCGCCAGGCTGCCCAAAGGCGAGACGCCTACTAGAGCGATCGCATAAAGGCTCATGACCCTCCCGCGCTTCTCTTCATCTGCCAGCGTCTGAATGATCACGTTCATTCCTCCGATGCTCATGATCATGGCCAGGCCGCTGAAATAAGCCGGAACGATCGCCCAATGCACATCTGGAACAAGAGCAAATAACATCATTGAAACAGATGCCCCTGCGGCCGCCACGGCCGCCACACGGCCCAGTCCGATAACCGTCTTGCGGCTGGCCAGATACATGGCACCGGAAAAGGCCCCAAGCCCGGAGCAGGCTAAAATAAACCCTAACGTCTTCGGGCCCCCGCCAAAAACCTCCCTGGCAAAGACCGGCGCAAGGGCGTTGAATGCGCCGCTTAACATACTTAATACAGAAACCATCACCAGCAAAAGCCGGATCGGCATTGAATGATACACATAACGAAATCCTTCGATCAGACTGCTTCTCGACGACACGTTCCTCGCCGGCCGGACATGAGGCAAATTCATCAGACATAACGCCGCAATGATCGGAAGAAAACTCAACGCATTGAGCAGAAAACAAATGCCTTCACCGAAAAACGCGATAGTGATTCCCGCGATCGCCGGACCGAACAGCCTCGACCCGTTGAAAACGGATGAATTGAGCGCGATCGCGTTGGAAAGGTCTTTAGGGTCATCGATCATTTTACTGATCAATGACTGGCGGATGGTCATTTCATAAGCGTTGAGGATCCCTAAAAAAACGCTCAAAGACATAACATGCCAGATCTGGATCCGGCCCGTGTGGACCAGGGCCCACAGACTAAATGCCTGGACCATTGCCAGGGTATTGACCAGCACCAGCAGGCTGCGGCGGTCAAAACGGTCCGCAGCCACGCCTGCCAGCGGCGCAAAGATCAATGCCGGGAAGTTCAGCGAGAACGCGAAAGCGCCCAGTAAGAATGCGGAATTCGTCAGACGATAGATCAGCCAGCTGCCAGCCACGACCTGCAACCAGGTGCCGATCAGGGAACAAAACTGTCCTGCCAGGAACAACCGCAAATTATAGTACTTCAGCGAACGGAACATCAGATTCCCCTGACATCTTGCGCATTCTTGACGACCCAGCTGTCGCGCACGGTCAGGCGGTAGACACAAGGGACAACGAACAACGTAAAAAAGGTCGAGACCGCGACTCCGCCGATCACCGCGATCGCCATGGGAGCACGCACTTCCGCACCGGCGCCGATCGCCATCGCCGGGGGGATCGCTGCCGCAATGGTTGCCAGTGAAGTCATCAGGATAGGCCGCAGCCGGATCGGACAGGCCACCAGCAACGCCTCTTCGACCTTCTTCCCTTCGCCTCTCACCTGGTTGGTAAAGTCGACCAGCAGGATCGAATTCTTTTTTACGATCCCCATCAGCAGGATGATCCCGATGATGCTGTAAAGGTTTAATGATTGATTCCCCATCAACAAGGCGAGAAAAGCGCCTGATATGCTAAATGGCAGCGCCAGAAGCACGATGAACGGCTGAAGGAAACTGTTATACTGGGAACCAATGACCATATAAGCGACCAGGATCCCAAGAATAAAGACCATCCCCATCCCATTCGAGGATTCCTTGAACGTTTGCGATGTCCCGCCGAGGATTGCGTGATATCCATCCGGCAGGATATCTTTGGCGATCTTTTGGGCCATGGCCAGGGCTTCCGTCATCGATTTCCCAGGAGCCACATTGGCATACACCGATATGGCACGTTCCCGTGCCCGGCGGGTTATGGTTAGCGACGCCGGGCGTTCTACAATATTGACCACATCTTTAAGAGCCACCCTCTCTCCACGGTTGTTCCATACCCAAACTCCGTCGATAAAGGAACTGCTCACCCGCTGGTCAGGCTCCAACTGCACACGGATATCATACCGCCTGTCGGCTGAGGTATATTTTCCGGCCAGTTCTCCGCCGAACAGAACATTGACCGCTGCGCCGATCGTGTCCATGCTTACCCCCCTGGCTTCGGCTTTCTGGCGGTCCGGTTCCACCCTGACTTCGGATGCTCCGGGCTGATAATCACTGTCCACATCGACCATCAGCCCGCTCTTGGTCATCATTTCCTGCATCTTGTTTGAGTATTCCACAAGCTTTTCCCAATCCGGGCCGCGGATACTGAATTCGATCGGGAACCCGCGCTGTGCGGAAAAACCGCTTAAAGACAGATCCTGGATCCTGGCTTTCAGGTCAGGGATCTTATTGAGCTCATTACGAAAAATGCCCATTAATTCTGTCTGTGTCAGGCGATGGCCCTTTGAGTCAACAGGACGGTCTTTGGGTTCTTTAAACGTGATAAAGATGATCCCTTTATTGATATCGCCACCGCCAAACCCGCCCACCGCCGTAAAATAGCGCAGCATTTCCGGACGCGACGCAACGAACTTCTCGGCCTCGCGGAACCGAGCGTCGGTATAAGTGCTCGATGACCCCGGCGGTGCCTGAAAGCTCACCATGAACATGCTCTGGTCCTGCGGCGGGACGAATTCCTTACGCATAAAGCCTACCAGCACGAGGGAGCCGGCAAAAATGAGCAGTGAAAAAAGGATGACCAGCCAGGAATGTCTCAGTGCCCAGCCCAGGGTCCGGGCATAAAAAGCAGCAAGATCCCTGAATCCCTCATCAACGCCTCGACCGAAATTGGTTGATCGGCCGACCTGCAGGAACTGCGAGCAGCGCATCGGCGTCAGCATCAGCGCCTCCAGGAGAGACAGCGCCACCGCAACAGCAATCGTAATGCCGAACTCAAAAAAGAACCTCCCCATGATCCCGGAAATGAAAATGACAGGGATAAAGATCGCGGTGATCGCCAGAGTTGTTGCGAACGCCGCTCCCGAGATCTGGTTAGCGCCTTTGGCTGCGGCTGATATTTTATCCTCTCCGTGCTCCCGGAAACGTACGATATTCTCGAGAACCATAATGGAATCGTCCACCACAATGCCAACCGCCAGAGAGAGACCCAGCACTGTAAATGTATTCAACGTAAAATGCAGGAAATAAATAACAATGAACGCGCCCAAAATGGATGTTGGGATCGCCAGCAGGATGTTGAGCGTCGCGCTCCAGGCGCCCAGAAAAAACCAGCAGACCAGAGACGTGATCAGCGCGGAGAGCACCAGGGTGAACGTCAGGTCATGGATCGAATCTTCAATAAATTTCGTCCGGTTAACGACGATATCCGCGTGAATGTCCGGCGGCAAAGATTTCTTCACTTCTTCCAGACGTTTAATGACGGCATGCGCGATCTCCACATCGTTCGAGCCGCTCTGTTTCTTGACACCTAAACCGACGGAAGGCGCCCCGTTAAACCGGGAAATGCTGCGGATATCCGCCAGGCCTTCTTCCACCCGGGCAACGTCCTTGATCCGGATCGGAGCATAGATCGGCACCCCGCCCCGGGAACTGATCAGGATGTTCCCGAATTCTTCAGGCGATTTGGCTTCACCCATCACACGCACGCTTTGTTCTGTCTTGTCGGTCTCAATGCGGCCGGCCGGGATCTCGCTATGCCCCTGGCTGATCGCGGTCATCACATCACCCGCCGTCAACTCCAGCGCGTTAAGCTTCGCATTATCGACCCACACCCTGAGGTTTGGATCAATATACCCGCCGAGCATGACCTCGCCCACGCCATTGATCCCGGTGAACTTGTCTTTAAGATACTTCTCAACATACTCCATCAACTGCACGCGGGAGCGCTCTCCCGTGACACCGATCCACATGATCGGCTGATCCGCCGGATTAGAACGTGCAATGATCGGCGGATCGAGGTCTTTGGGCAGGTTGCGCTGGGCCTGGTTGATCTTGACCTGAATATCCTGGACGGCCGCGTCAATGTCGCGCCCCAGGTCCAGTTCAACCGTTACCGTTGCCTGACCTTCGCGGACGGTCGATGACACTTCCTTGACGCCCTGCACGGTCATGACCGCCTGCTCAATGTTATCGACAACGTCTTTTTCCATGACCTCGGGAGCTGCCTCTGTTCATTAAAGACTCACATTGACCACCGGGAAATCGATGTTTGGCAGCTGGCTGACACCTAAACGGTTATAGCTAATGAACCCAAAAATCATCAACCCGGCCATGACCATCCACGCAAATACCGGACGGCGAATTGAAATATCTGACAAGCTCATTTAAGTTCCTCACCTGTTGCAACTTTAAGGTCCCAGAAGGCGCGGTTAACATCTGTATCCGCGGCCACTTCGCTGCGCCTGACGCTCTGAAGATCTTCCAGCGCCTGAAGGACGTCCAGGTTATTGACAAGGTTCTTCTGGAAGTCATCGACCTGCAGATGGTAATTCTTGTCGGAGGCAAGAACTGCCTTTGAGAGCGCTACGGCATTTCTTCTGGCAGCCTCAAGCTTTGTAAAAGCATTGCGGATCTCAAGTACAGCATTACGCCTGGCCAGGCTCAGTTTAAGGTCCGCTTCGTTCGCCTGCGCCCTGGCCTGGCGCACCTGTCCGACATCGTTAAGTCCGTTAAATATAGGCACGTTGACGCTCAACATCACATCCCAGTTGTTCCCTTCATTTGCGTCTGTCCGCTTGGTGTAAGAATCACCTGTCAACAATACAGAAGGAAAAAACAGCGACCGCGCCGCGACAATGTTCTCCTTAAAAGCCCCCAGCGACTCGCGAGCTGCCACCACATCCAGGCGCTCATCGACCTTCTGTTCCAGGACCTGAAGGTCTTGTGTGCCATCAGGCAGTGTTTCTACAGCCAGCTCTCCCACCGGCTGTCCAATAATAAAATCCAACAGTTGGCCAGCCACATCCTTTTGTCCCCGCGATGCCTCGATCCCGGCCTCGGTCACCAGGAGCTTCGCTTGCGCACTTGCCACCTCGCTGGTACGGGACTTCCCCAACACCTCTCGCTTTTTTAATTCGGTGACACGGTCGATCAGGATCTTCTGAATATCTTCCTGGACCTTCAGGTCTTCCTGATAACTTAAATACAAGTAAAAAGAATCCGACACATCGGTAAATAACAATTGTTCCGCGCGTTTAAGTTCGGCATCGCGTTGTTTTCCTAAATGCTTGCTGGCCCGGATCGCGGCAAACTCCTTGAATCCCGTGAACAAAGGCTGGGAGAACGTGAACCTGGCCCCTGGCTGGTACCCGCCGAACGTATTATTAGGCTTCAGATCCTGCCATGTCTGAGTATAGGCAAAAGCCACCTTCGGAAGTGCCGTGCTTAAAGACTGAAGCATCAGGCCTTCGGTTTCCTTAATAAGCTCTTTCTGGATCCCGATCGACTCACTGCGCGCCAGCGCAAGCCGGTAGCAATCCTTGAGCGTTAACGGCGCGTTCTGGGCCATAGCAAAAGATGCCGGGGTTAATACGACCAAAGCCAGGGACAAGAAACCTTTTACGATCTTCATAGAGCCTCACTGATCTTTTTTAATAATTCCAGATATTTTTCCGCATCGTCATGGGATATTTTGGACAATATTTTTGTCCAGCGGCTGACGATAATGCCGCGCAATTTCTGGGCGAGCTTTCGCCCTTCCGGTGTCAGGTCAACAATAACCGCCCGACGGTCATCTTTATCGGCCAGCCTTTGGACATACCCAGATTTCTCCAGGCGTCCGATGATCCCGGTCGCGGTTGGTGGCGCGACTTTAAGCTCTTTGCCGATATCCGATGACCGCGACGGCCCGTTATGCACCAGCGTCATGATCACGAACAGCTGGGCATGGGAAATGTCCGATGATTGAAAGATATCATTAAGGATCCGGCGACCAATGCGCGGCCCGATGAGAGCCACTTCTTCTGCTATTTGCGGCAGTTCAGCCATGTATATCTCCAGAATGTTAGTGAAGCTAACATTAAGATTAGCATGGCTAATTAAAAAAACAAGCAAAAAGATAAAAACAAAAGCCCCGGGTATCCAGCCCGGGGCGATTTAAAAAGGATTCTTTTTAAATCGTCCCGACAGCCGCCTGAGGTCCGCATGGACCTCGGGGCTGCCGGGACGTACTTCACAAACTACACGCTCGAATTATTCGTCTGCATCAGTTCCGAAAGGACCGGAACATTCGCAGGTGTGACAGGCGTCATCTCACGGATGATCGGTGTCAGACCTTCCAGATTGATCATCGCCGGATCCTGCATGTTCAGCGGGAGCGGCATGCCATTGCCATCAACCTTAATATTGATGGTCAGGTTCTCGTCACCAAGGTTGATACCACCGACGTTCTTAACATCTTCGAGCGCTTGCCGTAAAGCCAGGATCTGTGTGTGTAAATCTATCATCTCTTGGGATGGCTTTTCATCCTTCTTTAGAGCAAGAGCCATATCTTCATACCTAGTATTTAACTTGTCCAACTCTGCCCCTTGCATGGCCATGATATCCGGCAAAAGAGCTTGATTGTTTTTTAAACCACCAACCAACGCTTGATACTGAGGCCTAATACTATCCAGATCAACTTTTTTCGCTAGTATATCCTCCACAACCTTTTGACGCTGAGAAGATCCATCTGGAGCCTTTAGCCTTTGACCATTCAGAACATCGATCTGTTCTGTAAGCGCTGTAA
The DNA here is from genome assembly GCA_015233705.1 of Candidatus Omnitrophota bacterium. The sequence goes on along the minus strand of JADFXE010000067.1, from coordinate 55 downwards.
TTCTACCTCCAAGAACAAGCATATCCGTAAATTGCTTTTGAACCTCTGTTAGATC
>JADFXE010000066.1 GCA_015233705.1 Candidatus Omnitrophota bacterium | reverse complement strand
CCAGGATGTCGCTGGAGCGCTCGGGATTGCAGATGGCCGCCACACTCTGGTAGGTCTTCGCCGCCGAGCGGCGCAGCGAAGGACCGCCGATGTCAATATTCTCGATGGCCTCCTCGAGCGACACGTTCTTTTTCTGAATCACCTTCTCGAAGGGATAGAGGTTGACGACCACCATGTCGATCATGCCAATGCCGTGCGCCTCGGCCGCCTTCATGTGCTCGGGGTTGTCCCTGACCGCCAAAAGCCCGCCGTGGATCTTGGGATGCAGCGTCTTGACACGCCCGTCCATCATCTCGGGAAATCCGGTGTAATCCGAGACCTCCTTGACCAGAAGCCCGGCCTCACGAATCATTTTGGCTGTCCCGCCTGTCGAGATCATCTCAACACCGTAGCGACTAAGACCCTTGGCAAACTCCAAAAGGCCGGTCTTGTCAGAAACAGAAATGAGCGCGCGCTTGACTTTAATCATACCCTGAAACCAGACGCCTGACGCCTGATTCTTTCACTGTAACTTGTTTATAATTTCCTTAACAAATCTTGGCAGATCATCGGGCTTGCGGGCCGTGATGAGGTTCCCGTCAACGACCGTCTCCTCATCCACATATCTGGCACCGGCCGCGATGATGTCATCCTTGATGGCGAAAAAACAGGTCGCCTTCTTCCCGCGGCAGCAATCGGCCGACACCAGCATCCATCCGCCGTGACAGATCGAGGCGATCAGCTTGCCGGCCGCATTCAGGTCCTTGACGAACTGGACGATCTTGGGGTAACGCCGGAGAAAATCCGGGGCCCAGCCGCCGGGAATGATGACGGCATCAAAATCTTTGGCCGCGACCTGTTCGATCGAACGGTCGACCTTGCAGGGATAGCCCTCCTTGGAGGGAAAGGTATCCCGGGTGCCGTTGCCGATCAGCACGACCTCAAAGCCAGCCTCACGCAGACGGTACAGCGGATACCAGACCTCCAGGACCTGATATGACTCATCAACGAGAATAGCGATCTTCTTGGTCATGTGCACCTGCCGGCCCCACCGCCGCTGAAGGGGACGGGGTTAATTCGGACAACAACTTATGTTCGCTCGCCTTGCTCGCTCCGTAAGTTTTGTCCTCATTAAAAAATACAACGCCGTCCTTTTAAGGGGACGGCGTTGTCACAGAGCCTTTACGGGCTATCAGCGCATGCTGCCGCCCATTTTGCCCTTCTTGCGCTTGCGCTCAGAGGGCTTGGTATAGAACCGGCGCTCTTTAAGCTCGACGAGAAAACCTTCGCGCTGGCACAATTTCTTGAACGTGCGCAGGGCCTTCTCAAAACCGTTCCTGTCCGTGATCCTGACTTCCACCATGTTTTTCACCAACCTTCAGGTATTGTGGATTTCTATTCTTTTTATCAGACTAAAAGTGGATTAATTATATTCTTTTATGTGACTCTGTCAACCGCAAAGAAACGCATAAAGCGCATCAAGTCTTGGTTCCCTGGACCTGAGCGCTTCCCCCTGAAACCTGAGCCGTTGCCGGCGTCCTGTGAAAGATCTTCTGGAAAACAGGCTCCAGAGGAGAAACGATCAGCAGGACCGTCAGGATGATCAACACCACGGTCGTGGTCCAGCCAATCAGGTTCTGAATCCGGTTATTGACGTAGTCACCCATGATGTAGCGGCTGTTAACCATGTAGATCATGGAAATAAGGACCACCGGCAGGAGCATGGCATTGATGACCTGCGTCCAGATGGTGATCGCGATCAGGGGCGCGTTGGGCATGAGGATGATCCCGACCGCGATGGCGATGATGCTGCCGAAAAGCCAGTAAAATTGCGGCGCCTCGTCCATGCGCTTATCGATGCCGGCCTCAAACCCAAAGGCTTCGCAGACATAGAACGCGGTCGCCAGCGGCAGAATCGTTGCGGAGAAAGCTGAGGCAATAAAAAGACCGAAGGCAAAAACCTGGGACGCGAGGACACCGGCAAATGGTTTGAGGGCCATAGCCGCGTCAGCCGCTTCCTTGATGACCACGCCGTTCTTGTGAAGCGTGGCCGCGCAGGAAATGATGATGAAAAACGCGACAACCACCGTCGCAGTGCAGCCCACCACCACGTCCGCCAGCGCGAACTTGTATTCCTTAACCGTGATCCCCTTCTCAATAACCGCCGACTGCATGTAAAACTGCATCCACGGCGCGATCGTGGTCCCGATGAGGCCCAGGACCATGCTGAGATATTCATTGTTAAACCGCACCTCCGGCTTGACAAACGCCGTGCCGATCGCGGACCAGTCCGGTTTCGCCATGATGGCGGAGACGATATAAAACAGCAGGCAGAAACTGAAAAACAGAAAGATCCGCTCGGCGATCTTGTAATTGCCTTTGGTTGCCAGGATCCAAACCGCGACCGCCGTGATCGGTACAGAAAGATACTTACTGACCCCGAAGATCGACATACTACCGGCAACACCGGCGAACTCGGTGGCCGTGTTGCCGATGTCCGCAATGATCAGCCCCAGAAAGATGAACGCCGTGATCTTGACGCCAAAGTTCTCACGGATCAGATCCGCCAATCCCTTGCCGGTGATGACGCCCATCCTTAGGTTCATCTCCTGGACCACAAAAAGCGCAATGAACGACGGGATCAGCGTCCACAAAAGGCCATATCCGTAAATGGCACCAGCGACCGAATAGGTCGTGATGCCGCCGGCGTCATTGTCCACGCTGCCGGTAACGATCCCGGGCCCCAGAATGGCCAAAAAAAGAAAGAAATTCCTGACAACCGGGCTGGACTTGATCTTTTCAATGATCTTCATAACTGGTCCTTGTATTTGCCCCAGGCGATCGTGATGAGCTCTTCCATGACGTCGTCAACCGTGATGGATCCCACCAGGATATCATTCTCATCCAAGACCGGGATCGCAGAATACTTGTACTGCTCGATCAAAAGCGCCACCTTCTCCATGCCATCGTCTGTCCTGACAAACAACTTGTGCGGATGGCAGGTCTCCAGGATGGGTCGGTTCACATCTTCATTGATAAAGCGCCCGATCGTAGTCGTACCCAAATATCGGCCATTATCGTCGACCACGTAGATCGTGGTCAGGCTGCCCGGATGATCAACGCTGGCCTTGATCTTGTTCATCGCGTCCCCGGCCGTTGCCCTGCTGTTCAGGGACAAATACTCCGCCGCCATCAGGCCGCCGGCCGAATCCTTACGAAAACCCAGAAGCGCGCGCAGACGCTTGGATGTCTGCGATTCCATAAGCCGAAAGAGCTGCTGCATGCGCGCCTTGGGAAGGACCATCAGAAAATCCGCGGCCTCGTCGGAGGGGATATTCGTCACCAGTTGAGCCGCCTCCCTATCCTCCAGCTGATCCACCAGACTGACCTTATCGTCCGGGATCATATCCGCGAATACCTTTAGCTGAACGTCCGGAGACAGTGTCCGAAAAAGAGAGGTCTTCTCAAAAATATCCAGATCCTTCATGATATCCGCCAAAGCCACCGGAGGAATCTTGGCGATCTTCTCGCGCGAAACATCCAATTTCAGAACATTCTTCAGGTTCCCCAGCGTGAGGACCTGCGAATTCTTCCAGGACACAAGCTCCTCCGCGGTCAGATAATCCGCCTCTCTCTTAAAAAGACGAACCAGCGCATCCACAAACGGCTCCCAGTCAAGACGACGGATAATCCCGCGCAGACCAACGTCAACGTGGGCGATATGCAGCTGATTGTCGACCCGCAAAAGATGGACGTCATTGACGCGCACGACCTTTTTGTTCTCGACGTCAACGACCTGCTGGTCCAAAAGATCGCGCCGCAGACCGAACTCACAGGCCACCTTGTCTTTCTGGAACCGGATCGATGCCGCGGAGCATTTCAGGAAAATCTTGCCCGCGATCTTGTGAAGCTCCGTGAGCGGAACCTCGGCATAACGGGAAGCCAAAACCCCTTTTTTAATGATAATGCTCTTGGCGCGGGGATAAATATCATTATTGAGGGCAATGGAAAGGTCGTAAACCCGGCCGACACGAAATCCGGCGGAATCCACAACGGGAAATCCCAGTATCTCGGAAAAATAAATAAAGAATTGATCAGCCATATTCGAAAGCAATCAACGATGTTGTTCGACGCCTACCTGCTGACAGATGCCGCTAAGCGGACACGCTGAACATTTCGGCGAGACCGGCCGGCAGACATTTTGCCCCCACAAAACCAAAAGCGCGTTATATTCTCCCCAGAACTTTCCGGGAAGCTTTTCCCTGAGCGCCGTTTCCGTCTCTTCCGGAGTCCTGGTCTTGATATACCCCAAACGATTGGAGATCCGGTGGACGTGCGTGTCAACGCACATCGCGGGCTTGTGAAATCCCTCGGTCAGGACCAGATTGGCGGTCTTGCGGCCAACGCCCTTCAAGGTCAAAAGGTCCTCAATGGTGTCCGGCACTTTTCCGCCGAAGCGTCCCAGAATATCACGCGATATATCAATGATCCGTCGGGCCTTGGTCCGGTAAAAACCGACCGGAAAAATGGCCCGTTCGATTTTTGCAGCCGACAACTTTACCATGCGCTCCGGCGTGTCGGCAAGTTCAAATAACCTCTGTGAAGCCGGCAGTGTCGTCTCATCCTTGGTGCGCAGGCTGAGCAGGCACGAGATCAGGACCAGATACGGCGACTGCCAGCGTTTACCGACGAGCGTGACAGAGGGGTCGGGCAGATGCTGAACCGCAGCCCTAATCTTGCGGACCACAACATCCATCTGCACATTATTCATCAATCTCATTGGGAACCCGCTTCCTCAAGTTTACTGATTCGAACCCCTCGAACGTTGTATATCACTGACCACGCGCCAAAGCCAACCCGCTTCTCCCCACGAACGAACTGTCGAAAGGACATCCACAATCTTCCCCGGACGCAGGTAAAAATTTTTCCAGGCCTTCTTGCAATAGCGCACAACATCGTCGGGATCAGCGTCACCGTAACGAAAGAGTGACTTCAATGCGAAAATTCCTTCATCAATACCCTCCGAGACATCCTCCAACATCGTTCCATTTTTGACAATATCATCAAACATCTCTGTACCCGGAAGAGGCGTGCAAATGGAAAAGCTCGCATAGTGCGGATCAAGCTTGACGGCGAAATCAATGGTGCGCTGCATGGTCTCGGGCGTGTCACCAGGAAATCCGATCATAAAATACCCGTGCGTCACGAACCCCATACTTCTCGCGAGACGCACAAGCTCAACAGCTCTCTCCAGGCTCAACCCCTTCTTGATGCGCTTGAGCATGGCCTGATCGCCGCTCTCGATACCAAACCCGAATTTAAAAACGCCCGCTTCCTTCATAACTTTAAGAAGCGATTCGTCGAGACTGTGCACACGCACACCGATCTGAAGATTGATCTTAAGACCCGGATGGCGATCGCGGATCATCTCCAGAATACGCCTGGCACGGGCCGCATCAAAAGTGAAATTATCATCCAGGATATCCAGCTGGCAAATGCCGTAATGCTCCCGCAGATAGGCGATTTCCTCAAGTACTTTCTCCGGCGAACGCGCACGAAACCGCGCGCCAAAAGTTCGGTAACAGAAGGTGCACGCGGCCGGGCATCCACGACTGGTGAAGATATACCCGACCGGAGAAGCGCGGCTGCGCGAACGATACCGCCTCAAATCCGGCAAAAGGCCGTACGCAGGAAACGGAAGCGCGTCAATATCGCTTACAAAGTCCCGCGGACCGTTATCGATGACCTGACCGGCACAGCGGAACATTACACCCTTCACATCGCGAAAAGGATCCGGTTGCGAAAGGCCTAGAGCAATCTCGCAAATGGTCCGCTCACCTTCGCCGACAATAACCGCATCAATGAACGGCCGATCTTCCAGCAACTTCCGGCCCATGATCGATGCATACGGTCCACCCAAAATGACCCGGGCCGCGGGAAAAGCACCCTTGAGCGCCGCTGCATAACGCAGTGCCGGCCTGATAGTCAGGATATTGGACGATATTCCGACAACATCAGGCGCTTCGCTGACAGAAGCGACCACATCTTGAGGTAAAAATCCCTCGAGATGGGCATCAATGATCCTGGCCTCATGACCGGAGGCCTGCAGGGCCGCGGCCAAATAAGCCAGCCCCAAAGGCGGCATGGTCAAGGCTACTGCCGTGGCGCCCTTGACATCATTGGTTGAAGGATTAACAAAAAGAAATCTTGCCATTCGGGCTTCCTGTTGCGCCTAGAACTGATACCCCATATCCGCCAGGATCGTGACATCGTCGCGCCAGTTCTTCTGCTCTTTCACATAAAGCTCCCGAAAGACCTTGCTCTCCAAACGCGCTTCCAGCTCCGCGCCCGGCCTAAACCCGACCTTCTGGACCAGCTGCCCGCCCTTGCCGATGATGATCTCCTTCTGGGAATCGCGCTCAACCAGGATATTGGCCGTGATGCGGACCGTCTTGCCCTTGACCGGACGCATCTCCTCGACGGTCACCGCGATCGAATGCGGGACCTCCTCGCGCGTCAAACAGAACAACTTCTCGCGAATGATGTCCGCAACAACCAGTTTCCTGGGAATGTCGCAGACGATCTCCTGATCGTAGAAAAGCGGCGCGTCAGGCAGGACAGAAAAAATGATGTCAATCAGCTTCTCGACCTGCGTGCCCTCCTTGCCGGACAAAGGCAGCATTGTAAGATTCTCTATCTCGTCGATCTTCTTCTTGCGGGCATCCTCCCAGAGCGAGATGTACTGATGCAGGAACTCGCCTTTAAGATCGATCTTGTTCAGCCCCAGGATGACTGGAATGGTCAGATGCTTGAGCCGCTCGACCACGCGGAACTCTTCCTCGCCGATAGGACGCGAGGTGTCGGCCAGGTGAATGACGCAATCCACTCCCTCCAGGGAGTTGGCGCAGGACTTGTGCATGTAGCGGTCCAACCCGTCGCGG
>JADFXE010000065.1:3121-6944 GCA_015233705.1 Candidatus Omnitrophota bacterium | reverse complement strand
TCTCCTGGTGATGCGGTGGTTGTATACTATTCAGTCAGCAATCCGGAGACCGCAGTTGTTGACTACAACAATATTCCCGTTTGGGAGATTGTGCGTTTGGGATGTGGTCTTCTGTTGATCTTCTTTGGCCTGACCAATGTGATTGGAATCTTTACCCGCAAGAAGAATGAAGTTGTCCCGCAATGAGATCATTTTTAAGGGCCGTGTTCAGGGCGTGGGGTTCCGCTATACTGCGCGGGAATATGCCAGGGATTTGGGGTTGTCCGGCTGGGTCAGGAATCTGGGAGATGGCAGCGTCCAGCTTGTTGTTGAAGGCGACGAGAACATTATCTTGGAGCTGATCAGGAAACTTGAGGATAATTTCGTTATTCAGGAAAAGCTCATCAGCCGTTCTCCGCCACACGGCGATTCGGACCGGTTTGAAATAGTTCACTGATTCTTTTCTTCATGGATAAAAAACAGGCCCACAGGGAAATTGTTCGTCTATCCCGGGAGATCGAGGAGCATAATTACAGGTATTATGTCCTTGATGAGCCGGCAGTCGCAGCCCGGGAGGATGATGTTCTTTTAAAAGAGCTGGCGGCGCTGGAAAATTCCTTCCCCGAATTCCGTTTGCCGCTTTCCCCGACGCAGAGGGTAGGTGGCAAGGTGGCCTCCGGGGTCAGGACTGTCCGTCATGTCGTTCGGATGATCTCGCTCGACAATACTTATTCTGTTGATGAGATCAAGGAGTGGGCTGTGCGGGTTTCTAAGGGCCTACCTGGCGAAGTCGTTGAATTCTCGGTCGAACCTAAGATCGATGGTGTCAGTGCGTCGCTTCTTTATCAGGATGGGGCTTTTACGCTGGGCGCAACCCGTGGAGATGGTGAAACGGGCGAGGACGTGACGCAGAATATTCGTGCGATCCGCTCTGTTCCTTTGATGTTGAGAGGCGGGGCTGCGGATGTACCGCCGCTCATTGAGGTGCGCGGCGAGGTTTATATGAACCGCGCTGACTTGGCAGCTTTGAATGAGGTCCGCAAGGCAGAGGGCGAGGAGCCTTTTGTCAATCCCCGCAATGCGGCGAGCGGTTCTTTGAAATTGCTGGATCCCGGTGAGTCAGCCAGGCGGCGCTTGCGCTTTTTTGTACATTCCTTTGGACGGCTTGAGGGAAAGGCGGTCAAGGTGCAGGGAGAGTTCCTGGCTTTGGCCAAGCGCCTTGGGTTTCCGGTCAATCCGCTGGCCAGGAAATGTCAGGATATTGATCAGGTCATCGAGGCCTGTCAGGAACTTGAGAAGAAGCGGCCTTCGCTGCCGTATGATGTCGACGGCGTTGTGATCAAGGTCGATCGTTTTGACCAGCAGGCTGTTCTTGGCGAGACCATGAAAAGCCCGCGCTGGGCGGTTGCCTATAAGTTTCAGGCCTATCAAGCGACTACTATTATTAAGGATATCGTGGTTCAGGTGGGGCGGACCGGTGTCCTGACGCCCGTGGCCGAGCTTGAGCCGGTGGCGTGCGGCGGCGTCACGATATCACGGGCAACGCTCCATAATTTTGATGAGATCAAAAGGCTCGGGGTGCACAAGGGGGCGCGGGTCGTGCTTGAGCGGGCAGGGGATGTGATCCCCAAGATCGTCAAGGTCGTTGTCCCGGCGCATAAGAAAGAAGAAGTTTGCAAGGTCCCGGCGAACTGTCCAGCCTGCCGCGAGCATTTCATTCAGGAAGATCCGGAGGCTGTGGCTTTTCGCTGCATCAATCCGCTCTGTCCTCGGCAGCTTGAGCGCAGGCTTCTTCATTTCGCCTCGCGCGGGGCCATGGATATCGAAGGGATGGGCGAATCAGTTGTGCAGGCCTTGATCGACAAGGGGCGGGTCAAGACCGTCACTGATATCTATTCGCTTGGGAAGGAAGATCTGCTGGAGCTTCCTTTATTCGGCGAGAAGAAGACTGAGAAGCTGCTGGCCGCGATCCAGGCAAGCAAGGCGCGGCCCTTGTCGCGGTTGATCTTTGGGCTGGGTATCCTTAACATTGGCGAAAAGGCTTCTTTGCTTTTGGCCGGCCAGTTTGGTTCCATGGGGGCGCTGGTGCGCGCTGATCGCGAGGCGCTCCTGGAGGTTAATGAGATCGGCGAGGTCAGTGCGGATTCGCTGATCCGATTCTTTTCTCAGAAAGAGGCGGTCGGGATATTGAAGGATCTTGGGGCGTGTGGCGTGAATATGGTTGAGCCTGATCAGGTTCGATCAGGTGCGCTGGCCGGCAAGTCGTTTGTTTTTACCGGCGAGCTTTCGCGTTATGCCCGCAGTGAGGCCGAGGCGCTGGTCAGACAGCTCGGCGGAGTGGCCGGATCTTCGGTCACGAAAACCACGGATTTTGTTGTTGCCGGTGAGGCCGCCGGTTCCAAATTGGCCAAGGCCAGGGCCTTAGGGGTCAGTGTCATTGATGAACAGGCATTCGAGGAGATGATTCATGGTAAGAAATAATCGTTGGGCGTTCATGAAGCCTTGTCTTGTGATTTTGGTGCTGGTGTTCCTTGTTGGAAGTTTTTCGGGTTGCGCTACTCTCAGGAAGAAATTCACGCGCAAGAGCAAACAGCAGGACAAGGGAGATAATTTTGTCCCGGTCCTGGTGCCGGAAGAGTATCAGCGTGTGGAAACGTCATCAATTGATGCGTATAAAACCCATTATGCTATGGCCAGGGCTTATTTTAAGGATATGTGGGAGGCACTGGACAGTCGCGATTCCGGCGACAAGCAGCAGAAATATGTTTTTGTGCAGGTTGCGGCGAGATTGCAGGGCATGGCCGACCTTTTGACGGATGAGAAGAAAAAGGCCGAACTGCAGCAACTGATCCAAAAGACCAAAGACGTGTCCAAGGAGTGCGATAAGGCTGGCTCCATGCGCCGCTATGACATCATGAAGTCTGATATGCTGCGGGTTGAGCGTGACGTCCGCAAGGATTTTAAGCCGGATGCTGTTAAGGATGTGTTGAAGGCCAAACCGTGAAGGCACTGATCGCTGAATTCCTCAATTACCTTTCCGTGGAAAGAAATCTGGCCAAGAATACGCTCATGGCCTACGGTCGGGACCTTGAGGTTTACGTGCAGTATCTGGATGAGAAGTGCGGCCTCAAAGGTCCTGATGGCGTGAAGCGTGAGAACATCACGGCGTATATGCAGGCCCAGAAAAAGGCGGGATTGTTGCCGCCATCTATTTGCCGTAGTCTGGCTGCTGTCAGGATGTTCCATCGTTTTTTGGTTCGGGAGAATTTTGCCAAGGAAGATCCGACGGACCTGGTCGACACACCCAAGACCTGGAAGCGGATCCCGGATGTGCTGACGCAGGCCGAGGTCGAGTCCATGATCAAGGTGGCCCAGGGGCGCGACTGGCAGAGTGTCCGCGATCAGGCGATCCTGGAGCTTTTTTACGCGAGCGGGCTTCGCGTCTCAGAATTGGTGGACCTTCGGCTTGAGAGCATTAATTTTGACGGTGGCTTTGTCCGCTGTATCGGCAAGGGGAGCAAGGAACGGTTGATCCCCGTCGGAGGAAAAGCGCGGGAGGCGGTCATGCGTTATTTGACCGGCGCGCGTCTTAAGATCCTCAAGGGGCGCAAGGTGGACGCGCTTTTTGTCAGCCGGCTGGGAAAGAAATTGTCGCGCCAGAGTGTCTGGAAGGTCATCAAGTTCTACGCCCGCAAGGCAGGGATCAAAAAGACCATCAAGCCGCACACGCTGAGGCATACGTTCGCGACCCATCTATTGGAGCACGGGGCGGACTTAAGGAGCGTTCAGGAGATGCTGGGACATTCGGATATTTCAACGACGCAGATCTATACCCACGTCGATC
>JADFXE010000065.1:2696-3079 GCA_015233705.1 Candidatus Omnitrophota bacterium | reverse complement strand
CGGATGTTCAGGAGGTCCTGCATAAGGTCACGGACCTGGCGGGTGAGAGGAAGGGCCCGGCGTGGCTCGTCGGCGGCATGGTGCGGGATGTGCTTTTGGGGCAGTCGAGCCTGGATATTGATGTTGTGGTCGAGGGGGATGGGGCTGGGTTTGCCTCCGCCCTGGCCAGGGTTCTTGGCGCCAGCAAGGTGCTTATCCACCGGCGCTTCGGGACCGCGGCCTTGGACCTTCCGGGAGGCCTTCGGGTGGATGTAGCCACCGCCCGCCGCGAGACCTATGCCCGGCCCGGCGCGCTGCCGGATGTCATCTTCGGTCAGATCGCGGATGACCTTTTCCGCCGGGATTTCACGATCAACGCCGTTGCCGCGTCTTTAAATAAAGAA
>JADFXE010000065.1:0-2610 GCA_015233705.1 Candidatus Omnitrophota bacterium | reverse complement strand
AGTTTTGTCGATGATCCGACGAGAATCCTGCGTGCTGTCCGTTACGAGAAGCGGTTCCATTTCCGTATCGAGCCGCGCACGCTCTCGGCTTTGAAGATGGCCTGCCAGGAGGACGCCTTTGTGAGCATCACGCCGGTCCGCTATTTCAATGATTTCAAGCGGATATTGCAGGAGGCTGACCCGGTCCCGCCGCTGCGCAGGCTGCGTTTTGTTGACGGTCTTCGCTATTTTACCTTCGGCGCTCTGGAGGAGAAGCTTCTGGACAAGATCGTCAAGTCCCAGTGCACGACCTCTGATTTTCACAAGGAAGGCTGCGAGGACTGGATCCCGCGCCTGGCCGGCCTTCTGGCGTTGCTGGATCAGCGTCGCGCCGAGGAGCTGTTGACGCTGTTTAACGTGTCCCGTCACGAACGGCAGAATATTATGCAATTTTTGCATTTTCTCCACGTTCCTGATATGCTTGTCCGCCTTCGACAGAAATCCGCGAAGACATCTTTGGGAAAGAGGTCCTTATGAGCCGGATGGATAAACTGAACCAGCTTTTCAAACGCGAGATCGGCAGCATGCTGCTCATGGGCGAGATCAGCGACCCGCGGGTCAAGTTCGTGACTGTGACTTTTGCGGATGTCAGCAAAGATTTGAGTTACGCACATGTCGGCTTTAGTATCCTGAGCGACCGTCCGGACGATGTGGCCAGGGCCCAGGCAGGGCTTGACTCGGCGAGGGGACGTCTGCGCAAGCTTATCGGCGAGCGGGTCGATCTGCGGCATATTCCGGAGATCAAGTTTGTTTATGACGATACCATTGTTTCGAGCATTCAGATGACAAAGACGCTGGAAGAGCTTCATCGGGAGCGCGACGTGCAGGATCCTGCCGGGCCGGAGCCACTTCCTGAGAACAGATCGTGAAAGGGAATATGGACAAGAAGATCATAGCGGCCTTAAAGAAGTACAAGACCTTTGCGGTGACCATGCACGCGCATCCGGATCCTGATGCCATGGGCTCGGCGCTGGCTATGGTGCTGTTCCTGAAATCCATGGGCAAGAAGGTCCGTCTGTTCAATGAGGATCCTTGTCCTCAGTGGCTTGCTTTCATGCCGCAGTCCGGGCTTTACGAACAGCTGGCCGGCAAAGAGAAATTCTCGCCGGAGGTGCTGGTTGTCCTGGATTCCGGGGACCTCAAGCGTATCGGCAATGTGAAGGGGCTTATTGGCAGGGAGACGGTGGTGGTCAATATCGACCATCATGTTACCAGCGATCATTTCGGCACTTTGAATTATGTCCATCCCGAGCATTCCTCGACGTGCGAGATCCTTTTCGAATTCTTCAGGGCGGCGCGTTTTAAGCTGACCCGGGACGTGGCCATCCTGCTGTACCTGGGGATTTTGACCGATACCGGGTCTTTCGGCTTTGATTCAACAACGCCTCGCACGCACGAGATCATTGCCGAGCTTCTGAAATTCGGATTCTCGGTCAGCGACCTTTACCGTCAGGTCTACGAGACCATGCCCAGGGCGGACCTGAAGCCTTTCTTGTCGACGATGAACCGGCTTGAGCTTCACTGTGATAAGCGTGTGGCGTGTTTGACCATGAGCGAGCGGGACGGTAAAACTTTTTCCGGCGAGTTCGATGTCAGGGACAAGATCTTCAATCTACTGCGTTCCGTCAAGGGGTTGGCGGCCATTGTTATCGTGACCGAGGTTGCCAAAGACCGTTCGCGGATAAATTTTCGCAGCCGCGGCGCTGTGAACGTAGCCAGGCTGGCCGAGAAATTCGGTGGCGGCGGGCACAGGAATGCGAGCGGATGCTTCATGGATGCGCCGGTGGCCAAGGCCAAGGCCCGCATCATCAAAGAGATCGGGAAGGGGCTTTAATGGAAGGGATCGCTGTTGTTGACAAGCCGTCCGGCATGACGTCCCATGACGTGGTGGCGATCGTCCGTCGAAAGTTGCGGGAGCGCCGGGTCGGGCATGCCGGTACGCTGGACCCGTTGGCCACGGGTGTGCTTATTATTCTCGTCGGCCGGTCGACCAAGATGTTTGATAAATTCGTGGCGTTCGACAAGGGTTATCAGGCCACGATGAAGCTGGGTGTCAAGACTGCCAGCGCAGATATCCAGGGTTCGGTGATCGAGGAGCGCCCCTGGGAAGGGATCACTCGTGCGGCTTTTGAGGCCTCGCTGTTGCAGTTTACCGGCGCTATCGAACAGGTTCCTCCGATGGTCTCGGCGGTCAAGCACAAGGGCGAGCGGCTGTACAAGCTGGCGCGCAAGGGCGTTCAGGTCGAGCGCACGGCGCGCAAGATACGGATCGATGTCCTGCGGGTGTTGGATTTTTCGCCGCCGCTGATCAAGTTCCAGCTCGAGTGTTCCAAGGGTACCTATGTCCGTCAGGTCGCTGAGGACATCGGCGAGGCCCTCAAATGCGGGGCCTGTATCACCGAGATCCGCCGGACCAAGGTCGGTCCTTTCACGATCGAGCAGGCGGTCAAGCTTGAGGATTTCAATGAAAGTCATTTACGGGACTGGTCCGCTTCCTAGGAAATTCCGCGCGAGCGTTGTGGCCCATACCCTGACCAATATCCCAGGATCATCCGGCTTCTTTGTAGCCGG
>JADFXE010000064.1:5520-7007 GCA_015233705.1 Candidatus Omnitrophota bacterium | reverse complement strand
CATTCTCCTCTGGCGCCAGCGTGCAGGTGGAATAAACCAGATCTCCGCCGGGCTTGACCAGACGTCCGGCGTTCATCAAAAGGCCCTTTTGTTTCTGCGACATCTCCTTGATCTTGCGCGTGCTCCAGTAACCGAACGATTCAGGATCGCCAGCCTTAAAACGCCCCTCGGAACTGCACGGTGCATCGACCAAGATTTTATCAAAAAGCTGATGGGCACGGAAACGACGGCCGTCAGTCAGGACCAACTTCACATTCTTGGCACCCAAAAGTCCGCAGACAGAATGAAGCCTGAAAAAACGGGGCCGGACCGCCTCGACGGCCGTGATCTCGCCCTGGTTATTCATCAGGCCGCTCATCTGTGTTGTCTTGCTGCCTGGCGCGGCACAAAGATCAAGAATCCTGTCGCCGGGAACGGGCTTCAAAACAAGCGCTGGAATAAGACTGGAGATATTCTGGAAATAAACCTGGCCGTTGATCACCAGCGGATGCGCAGAAAGTTTTTCCTTAGGCCAGCCGGCAGCGATGTAAGCGCCGGGACACCAACTGATCTCCTGCAAGGCCAATCCTTCCGCCGTAAGTTGCCCTGCAACTGACACTGCATCAGGCTTGAGGGCATTGACCCTGATCACGATCGGATCAGGCTGGCTGAAAGAAAACAAAACCGTGGCAAATTGCTCCGGCGGAACGATCTTCTGCAGGCGCTCAACGAATTCGACCGGAAGTTGATGGGAAGCCATGACTGGTTTCATTGGGCCGGGAGACTGATGGTAAATGTCGCGCCCTTGCCTTCTTCACTGGCAACGGTAATGGTCCCGCCGTGCTGACGGATGATGTCGTGGCTGACGCTAAGCCCCAGCCCCGTCCCCTGCCCCACATCTTTGGTCGTAAAGAAAGGCTCAAAGAGTTTGTTCATGTTCTCCTTGCTGATCCCCCGGCCGGTATCGCTGATGGCCACGCAGACCATGCCGTCTTTCGCATAGGTCCGGATATGGATCTCACCCCGCTTCTCGATCGACTGCACGGCGTTGATCAGCACGTTGATAAAGACCTGACCCAATTGCTGTTTGTTGCAAACGATCTCCGGCAGATCATGGGCATACTCCTTGATCAAAACTGATTTGTATTTCAGTTCATTGTGGACAATGTTCAAAACGCCGTCAATGATCTCATGAACATTTGCCGGGGCATTCACCGAGTTGTCCTGACGCGCAAAGGTCTTCAGGTCCTGGATAATACTCTTGATCCGCTCTGCGCTCTGAAGTGATTCTTTATAAATGTTCAGGGCATCCTCCAGCACAAAATCAAGGTCATATTCCAGAGCCTTAAGATCGATCTCCTTAAGAAGTTCCATGGTTTTTTGCTTATTGTCCTCTGTGATCGCCTGGCGCAGCGACCGGTAAAGACGCATGACCTCGAGAAACTTGTCCAAATGATCCCGCAGGACCGCAATGTTACTGATGATCGAGCCCAGCGGATTGTTGATCT
>JADFXE010000064.1:0-5436 GCA_015233705.1 Candidatus Omnitrophota bacterium | reverse complement strand
GCGCCAGGTCAAAAATCATATTCTTGAGAGCGACCTCATTCTTGCGAAGGCTGTCGCCGACCTTGTCTTTCTCCCTGATCTGCCGCTGCAAGGCCTCACTCGAGCGAATAAACCTCCGGTTCAAAAGAACGATGTACAGTATCAACGCTACTAGCATTCCTAAAATAAAAAACACACCCAGGATCTGCAGTTTATGCACCTGCGAAAATTCCGGAAAGAACTTGCCGGGAGCATGGATAGAACGTCCATACCCAATGTCAGAAAGACAGGCCCGCACAGGACCATAATCCAAAGATATCGTCCAGCCGGCATAACCAGTGGCAGCGGCCGGAGTATCCTCCCGGGTCATCTGAAAAAGCGCCACCGCGACTTTCTTGCTGAGATCCGGACCCGCCTTTTGAGTGCGGGCAAAAGACCAATTGGGATAAAGACGCGTACTGCGGGTGCGGCTGAGAATTCCTGGATTTTTGTTTGAGAAAGCCGCCTCCTGGATCACAACGATCATCGAAAGATCCAGCTCCCCCTGTCGGGCCAATCTTTGCAGGGCATCGGCATTAACCGCGCCGGCATCCGCACTTCCTTTAAGGATAGCCTCCACAACCTTCTTCTCATCTCCGAGAAAACGCAGGGAATGCAGATCCTTGAACGGATCGATCCCGCGCTCTTTTAACTCTCGCCAGACGGCCAGCGTCCCACCCAGGTCATCCTCGTCAGCCGCAACAAGCCTTTTCCCCCTGAGGTCCCGGATCGATCTAAGGTCAGACCTGGAACGAAGCACCACAACAGCCCCGGCAAGAAAAGGCTGCGGGTCCTCGCCGGCCAGCGACTCCATCGTGGCGATACTCTGCACAGAATACTTGTCGTTAAACGTGATGTATTGGACGGGCGGGGTGATAATAAAATCAACCTGACCCTCACGGACAGCCGCCTCCAAATTAGGCTCAGGCAGTAGCAGAATCTGAAACTTGGCATCAGTGACATGCTGATCCAGATAGGCCGCAAGGTGTTCCCATTGCTTTTGGACCTTGTCCGGCGGGCGGTTAGCCAGGACCCCGATCCGGCAAAGGCGCGATTCCCTGCCGGGCTCTGCAAAAGCCGACGGGAAAGACGCCAGGACACACAACATCAGCAACAGTATGATTTTATTCTTCATGGTCTAGCACGCTCAAGGAGCCTGATATGCTGGCGGGAAAGGATCTCAGAGAAAGGCCCCCGGAAGATCAGGCAACGGCGAGCAATGCCTGGGCCTTTTCGAAAAGGCCATTGGAGCTGAAAGGCTTGTCGATACAGTGGTCCACGCCAATACGTGCCAGGCGCTCCTTGTCCTCATCCTCGAAATAGGCGGACACGCCGATGATCCTGGTGTGCTCGCAATTCGCGGAACGCTTGATCTTCTGGGCCACTTCGTAACCGTTCATGCCCGGCATCTTCATGTCAAGGATCACCAGGTCGGGCTTGAAAAGAAGCAGCTTGATGCCCGCTTCAAAACCATCGTAGGCCACGTCGATCTCGAAAGAAGGATCCTTGCGCAAGATCCTTTTGATGGCATTGACCATGTTGATATCATCATCCACGATCAGGATCTTACGGCCTTCGCCGCGCGTAGAAAGATTCTCCGGGATCGGCATGTTGTATTGCTTGAGGAATGCGACAAAATCCTCCACCTTCACGCGGCTGTGGTTGCCGGGCGTGCGGTAGGCCTTCATCTTGCCGTCATGGATCCATTGCAGGACCGTGCGCAAATGGACGTGACAAAGATCAGCGATCTCACCTGTTGTCATGGGTTTGTCGTTGGACATCGCGTATTCCTATTTTTCGTATTTTTCTAGTATCAGAGTAAACGATTTGACAGGAATTGTCAAGCCAGCGGAAGAAGACAAAAACCAGAAAATGTCCTCTTAATTCGGCCAGTCACTTGCGCTTGCCTTTGGCTGCGCAAACGACGGCCTCACTAAACCAGACTGGCAATCGCTTTGGTGAGTTCAGCGTTCTTGGCGCGCAGTTCATCCATGCGCTGACGCTCTTTTTCGATGACCTCAGGCGGCGCTTTCTGGACAAAGCCGGCGTTGGAAAGACGGCCCTCGATCCCGGCAGCCATCTTTTCCTGCTGGGCGATCAGATCCTTGATCCTGGCCTTTTCCTTGTCCAGATCAACAAGCGCGCCCAACGGAATGAAATACTGGATATCGCCGGCCACGCCGCTGGCAGCATTCTTGACCGTTCGGCTCCTGGCCTCAAAGGTCATCTCACCCAGACGGACCAATTTTTTGATAATGTCCGCATTCTCCTTGAGAAGAACCAGCCCCTTTTCCGAGGGCGCGACAAAGATACAATCCACCTCATCCTGGGGCTTGATATTCCACTGGGCACGGATATTGCGAATGCCGGTGGTGATATCAATGAGCGCACCCACAGCCCCCCCCCATCTCCCTCGGGGTCGCGCCACGCGTCCTCAACGACCCGCCACGGCTCGATCGTGAGAATGACCTCCTGCCCCTTGAACTGGGAATAGATCTCCTCGGTCACGAACGGGATGAACGGATGAAGCATCTTGAGAACCCCGCGCAAAACAAGGGCTGCCACCTTCTGTGTCGAGGAGTCAGCGAACTTGGCCTTGACCATCTCCAGATACCAGTCGCAATAGGTCGACCAGAAGAAATCGTACAGGACATTGATGCCCTCGGAATAGCGGTACTGCTCAATGGCCCTGGAAACATCCGTCAGCGCAACCTGGTAGCGCGACAGGATCCAACGGGAGGTGACATCCAGCCCGGCCTTGTCGAGCGAGCTCCAGTCAGCGGAGCGGCTGTCGGGCGTCGTGTTCATCATGACCAGGCGCGAGGCGTTCCACAGCTTGTTGGCAAAGTTGCGGCCGATCTCGAATTTCTCCTTGGAAATGAAAATGTCCTGCCCGGAATTCAGGATCATGCTAAAACGCAGCGCATCAGCGCCATATTCAGCGATGATCTCCAGAGGGTCCAGCGCATTGCCGAGCGACTTGGACATCTTGCGGCCCTTGGCGTCACGCACAGTGCCGTGCAGGATCACGTCGGCAAAAGGCACCTCGCCCATGAATTCAATACCCGCCATGACCATGCGTGCGACCCAGAAGAAGATGATCTCCGGTGCCGTAAAGAGCGCGCTAGTCGGATAAAAATATTTCAGGTCCGCGTTATCCTTGGGCCAGCCCAGGGTCGCGAAGGGCCACAGCCACGACGAGAACCAGGTGTCCAAAACATCCGGATCCTGCTTTAAGGGAACGTCCTTGCCGTGTTTGGCCCGGGCCTCTGCCTTGGCCTCGCCCTCGGTCTTGGCAACAAAAGGCGTGCCTTGCGCGTCATACCAGACCGGGACACGGTGTCCCCACCAGATCTGACGCGAGATGCACCAGTCGCGGATATCCACCAGCCAGTTTTCGTAAACCTTTTCCCACCGCTTGGGCTGAATACGCGGCTTGCCGGCCTTGAAAGCGGCGAGCGCCTTGTCTGCCAGCGGCTTCATCCTGACAAACCACTGCTTGGACAGATACGGCTCCACCACCGTGTCGCAGCGGTAACAGCGACGGATGGCGTGCGCATGCGAATCGATCTTGATGAGCCAGCCTTCCTCTTTGAGGGCCTTCACCACCTGCTTGCGCGCCTCGAAACGGTCCAGGCCGTCAAAACGTCCGGCGTTCTTGTTCATGACGCCGTTGGGATGCATGACGTTAATAAATTCCAGATCATGACGGCGCCCCATGGCGAAGTCATTGGGATCATGCGCAGGCGTGACCTTGACCGCGCCGGAACCGAACTCGCGGTCGACCAACTCATCGGCGATGATCTTGATCTCGCGGTTCACCAAAGGCAGGACAAGCGTCTTGCCGAGCAAATGGGCGTAACGCTCATCCGCTGGATTGACCGCGACAGCGGTGTCACCCAGCATTGTTTCAGGACGGGTGGTTGCCACGGTCACGAATTCTTCGGGATGGTCCTTGAAAGGATACTTGATGTGCCAGAGGTTGCCGTTATTGTCCTTGTGCTCGGCCTCTTCGTCGGAAAGCGCAGTCTCGCAGCGCGGACACCAGTTGATGATGTAATTGCCCTGGTAAATGAGGCCGCGCTTGTAAAGCTCGACAAAGACCTCCTTGACGGCCTCCGAATAACCTTCGTCCATGGTAAAGCGCGTGCGATCCCAGTCGCAGGAGGATCCCAGTTTGTGCAGCTGATTGATGATCGTGTCGCCGTTCTGCTTCTTCCACGCCCAGAGCCGCTCCATGAACTTCTCGCGGCCGAGGGACTCACGCGTCAGGCCTTCCTTGGCGATCTGCTTCTCGACCACGTTCTGCGTCGCGATACCGGCGTGGTCCGTGCCCGGCATCCACAGCGCGTCAAAACCCTGCATTCTCTTGTAGCGCGTCAGAATATCCTGCAGCGTGTTGTTCAAAGCATGTCCCATGTGAAGGACACCGGTCACATTCGGCGGCGGGATCATGACCGCAAAGGAGCCTTTCTTCGACCGCTTGGCAGTCGCGTGAAAAGGCTTCTTATCATCCCACAGCTTGAGACGCTTTTCTTCGACTTCTTTGGGATTGTAACGGGAATTGATTTCTGACATGGTGGGCTACTTCTTGGAATCCTTGAGCAATTTATATTCCACACTGTCCACCAGCGCCTCCCAGGACGCCTCGATGATGTTCTCGTGCACACCGACCGTGGTCCAGGAATCATGCTCATCCTGCGACTCGATGAGGACCCGCACCTTGGCAGAGGTGCCATCTTTGGTGTCCAGCACGCGTACTTTAAAGTCTGTCAGGCGCATGTGCTCGAGCGACGGATAAGCCTTGAGAAGGGCCTTACGCAGCGCCTTGTCGAGCGCCTCGACCGGACCCACGCTATCGGACGCGCTGAAGCGCTTCTCGCCCTTGACCTCGATATGGATCGTGGCCTCGGCCCACGCACTGCCGTCCGCCTTTTTCTCGGTATGGACCCGGAAGCCCTCGAGCTTGAAGAACGGCTTGTACTTCTTCAGATGCTTCTTCATGAAAAGTTCGAACGACGCATCCGCGCCTTCGAACTGGTAACCTTCCAGTTCCTTCTTCTGCAGCGCCTGCAGGATCTCTTTGGCCTCGGGCGATTTCTTGTCGATCTTGACCGCCAGCTCCTGTGCCTTTTGGATGAGCGGCATCTTACCCGCCAGCTCGGAGGTGATGAAACGCCGGTGATTGCCGAACGTCGTCGGATCGATATGTTCGTAGGCCCTGGAATTCTTCAGGATCGCGTCGATGTGAACGCCGGCCTTGTGCGCAAAAGCAGAATGACCCGTGAACGGATGAAAATCCGGGATCGGCAGATTGGCCACCTCGGCGATGAAATACGAGGCGTCCTTAAGGTCCTTCAGTTTATTCCTGGGCAGCGTCTCGCAGGACATCTTGGCGGAGAGGACCGCGATGATCGT
>JADFXE010000063.1:519-7242 GCA_015233705.1 Candidatus Omnitrophota bacterium | reverse complement strand
TCGCAACGTATAGCCCATCCTCATCCCAAGGACGCGGAGACCCTTCTGACCAGCGTGGCGCCTTAACTTGATCGACACAGGGCCGGCAAAACCCGCGTGCACATAAAGCAGCTTCTTGTCAAACCCGCTCAGCTGCAATTCTTCTGCCATCCACCCAATGACATCCGCCAGCTTGACCTTGAGCTCTTCGCGTATCGCCGTAAGCTCAGGCCCCATCTCCTCATCATCGAAGGTCTCGCTATAGAGATCCGCGATCTCTTTAGCGCTTTTTTCCTGACTCACCCAGAAATTAACTCTTTGGATCAGAGAGTCCCCGGCAGATAACCCAACCTCCTCGCAAACCCTGACGCCGCCGTTGAAGATCCAGTCGGTCAGGGCGGTATTATTACCCAGGACGCCCTGCAGGAACATGAGCTCGTGATTACCCATCAAGAACTCTGTCTCAAGCCCAAGGGCTCGGCGCAGACGCTGCAGCTTCATCAACAGCCGAACAACCGCAACGCCATGCAGCCCGCGGTCCATGTAATCGCCCAAGAAGACGATCTTCTTGATCCTGATATCTTTCTCCAATTTGCGAAGCAGATTGAGCAGACGGATAAGCCGCGGGTAGTTGCCGTGTAAGTCGCCGACCGCCGCGGTCACGCTCCCCTTGACCGGAAGCGTCGGCAGACTTTTAGCCAAACGAACACAAGACCTGTTCAGGACCATGAAGCCCAGCCGGTCAATCGGCACCATTCGCTCGGCGAGCAGGATCAGGATATCGCGGATCGTGTTCGCCTGGGAAGCGGGGCCATTCAGTCCTCGCAACTGCGAACAGGCCTCAACTCCCGGCGGTCCGCGCAGCACGATCAGCGTGGCCTCTCCGACAGCGATGTACGCCTCCTGATTCGGCTCGAACGGCCCTTTCAAATCTTTGGCATAAATCTGCTCCACGGTCTCCCGGGAAATATCAACATCCTCCGTGAAGATGGTCTCAAATCCCTGGCGGAGCGTAAGCTCCTCAAGGGCTTTTTCGGCCTGGGCCCTGTTCTTGTCCGTAAGGATGACCAAGGCGTAGCGGCCTTCCATGGCATCCATGACCGATAGGCGCAACGCCGCCGGCTCTGCCTGCGACTCAACGCAGGGAACAGGACAGGCCACGGCTGAGGCCACCGGCGCAAGCACCTTGGGGACAACATGTAGGCACAATAACTTCCGCAAGCCTCGGGAACAAGCCGACAGTACTCCTGCCAGCGTGATGCCCTCAACTACTTTCTTCTCAGCCAGCTCGGCCTTCTGATGGGCGCGCGTGATCCGTTCATTCTGCAGCCGGTGCCAGGCCTCGACCGCTTCGTGAACCAGGGTCCGCAAATTCTCGGGATGATTCTCGTCGGAAATATCTTGGGAAATATAGATGGTGAGCGCCTCTTCACAGCACTTGCGGCCCTGGAAATACACCAGGCCGAACACGTCCTGGAAGACATTGGGGATGTCATCCGCCAAATCCTGGACCGGCGGGGCAAGGATCTGATGAGCCGCAAAACGACGTTCCAGGAGATCAGCCACATCGTCTTTGTCCTGGCGCCTCAATTCAAGGACCGCACGCTCAACCGCGGCCTTGCCCACTTCAGGGATACGGATCTTCTGCTCGCCCATCTGCCAAAGCGTCTGATCGACGCGGAATTTTTCAGGCATGCGTTTCCCGGGACGGCTCCGCGCGCTAGGCGCCACGGGCTTCTGGCTATGAATCTTCAGGGCGGCGTTGATAAGCTCCTGGCGCATCTTGAGGCCGGCCTTGATCCCGAAATTGCTCGCCTGCGGATTGTCGATCCACGGCATGCCGAATTCCCTGACCCCGCCGCGCTGGCGGAACGTATGGGCCAGGTAAAGAAGCTCAACGTCAAAGACCGCGCCGCGTAAAATCGTCCGCGGCAGGATCTCCTGCAAAATCGCGCGGGTAAAACCTTTAAATCCATTCTGCGTGTCCTGGATGTTTTTGATCTCCGGGAAATAATGGCGCGTCACCAGCCAATTGAACAGAACCGTGTCCTGCCAATTCTGAATCAAACGAAGCAAACCACGATTGGCCACGACAGCGCCCTCGGCAAAACGGGAACCGACGGAAGCATCAAATCCTTCCTTAATAATGTCCCACACAATATCGCCGGCAAAATACAGCATGGCGGAATTGTCCGAATCCGTGAACAGGACAATGTCCGCGCTATTCTTGACCGCAGTCCCCATGCCCTGGATGATCGCCCCACCCTTGGGCCCTTCCTTTTTCTGGACACGCTCCATGGACAGGCGGCCCGCCGCCACAAGCTCGGGGAACTCCTTCTGCATGATCTCCCAGGCATATCCGCCGGCATCGTTCTTGCTCTGGTCATCCACCACGCGCAGGCGCCACTCGAAATGCTTTGTTCCGCCAAAGAGGCGTTCAAGCTGGCGGATCTTCTCGCGCAAGGAATCCTGACCCTCGACATGCTCATCCTGACGCATCATGCGGAACCGACAATTGTTATAAGTCGCAAAGACAACCTCGACCACGCGGCGGCCGATAAGGTCCCTGTCGATCTGCTGGACCTTGTCCATGGCCTTGACCACGCGCAGGGCTATGCGGAAACTGTAGGACGCCTTCCGGCCCTGGGCGATATCATCAACATATTCTTTCAACTCTGCGCCATGATGCCTATTGTGCAGGATGGCCCCCAACAGATCGGCCTTGGCCTCAACATCCCTTGAGTCAGACGCCTTGCACAGGTCAATCTCCACCGGATCGCGGGACATTTCAGATGCCGAGCGCTCCACCAGACGGACCCGACGATCAGCAAGGCGAACCACGATCCGCTTCAGCTCCCGCAGATCGCTCATGGCCGCAAGCTGTGCCAACATAGCCTTATCGTGTGACTGCTCGATGCTTGCGCCCTTGATGCGGTGCCAGGCCTCGACCGCCTCGTGCACCAGGGTCAGCAAATTTGAGGGATTATTTTCATCCGAAATATCATAGGAAAGGAGGATGGTCAGATTCTCTTCACTAGGGACACCATTAAAGTAAACCAAGCCGAAGACGTCATCCTTAAAGACATTACGGACCGTTCTGAAGCTCGCATGCAGGCGGGGCCAGGACCTGATTGGCCGCAAAACGCCGTTCGAGAAGTGCGGCGGCAGCATCCTCACCCTGACTCCTCAGCTCGGTTGCTGCGCGCGCGACCACAGACTTGCTCACCGGCCCGATCGTCAGACGCTGCGTGGCCATCTGCCGCAGGGCTGCCTCCACTGTCTCCTGATCCGGCTGAGCCTTGCCGGGTCGTGGACGGGCAGACGGTGCTGCAGCGCGGTCTTCCAGAGCGGGCTGAACAGCCCCGCTCCGAAGAGCATCCTGTTCAAGGATCGTCTTGCAAAATACAGCGACCTCAAACTCATCGCCCCTGCTCGTTGCCAAAGGAAGTGACATACCCAGGACTCTCTGCCGCTCGTCGGGCAGTAACCTGAGACAACTCGCCCCCTCGAACAAATGATACGCCGCCCTCAAGAACAAGGAACGTTCCTGCATATTGTTAGCCGCACAAGCTCGTGCCAAAACAACAGAAAGATTTTCCGGATCGCTACCAAAATACTCGCCCTGCTCGGCAAAAAGAACACCCAGGACATACGCAACCAGCGAACAGGTTTCCTGCGCGCAAGGACATGGCAATCTCCGAACCAGCCCGCTGATAAACGATCGGGGGAATTTATAGCCATCAGTCTTCTTGGGAATAATCCGGGCCATGATCGCGGCGCGGCATAAAAGAACAGTCAACCGCTCGATGCGGTCCGCGTCTGCTGACACATCCCGACACGCCAAGTTCCAAAGACGGTCGAAAAGCTGAGGAACGATCTCAACTGCATCCGGGAGCCGGCCGAGCAGAATAATGAACCGCGAATGGTCAGCGGTGCTCAGATATTCCTGCAGGAACGGCTCGAATGCCTCTTGCGCAAGACGAACGGGGTCTTCCGTCTCCGAGTGTTTTCTGGCCAGGAAATAATTCATAGGTCCCAGAACCTCAGGGAGAATCTCGGCTGTCGAACTCAAAACATCCTGCTCTTCCGGCGTTTCGGCAAGCGCTGCGGCCCGCTGCAAACCTGCTCCAACAAGCTTGTCGCAAGAGCGAATAGCCGCACAACGGATTATCCTGGCCATGAGGATCCGCTGGGCCGGATCCTTCAGCGCGTCCAGGACCTCAAACAGCCTTGCGGGCACCTGGCGCGGACTGCCCAAGGTCTCCAACGTATCATCAGAATCTTTCGCTGTTCCCTCGATGATCACGCCTGCACGACGGTACCATTCCTGCGGCAATTCCTCAGCAGAAAGTCTCCGACGGGCATCCTTCTGCACAGCCCTGTCCTTGGCGTGAAGTGCAAAAGCATAGGCCTGTCCGGCAGTCGCGTCTTTCTCCGTGGGGTAGGCCTCATGGATATTAACCCGGGCGCGCAGCTCTTCGGAGAACCTGTTCCAGACCACCTTGCCGCTGGTCAGGCGATAGACCACAACGCGCGAAATGTCGATCATCTCTCCATGCTGGTCCGTAACAACCTGCACCGGCGCTGTCACCACTGCCCTGAGAACGCCTTCTTCTTTCTCAAGATCTTGCGCCAGCTTCAGGAATTGCGCCCTGACCGCAGGATTTTCTTCGGCCGCCTTGCGCATGGCCCCGGAGGCGATCGCATGAGCGACGCCGGACTTGCCATCCGCAGGAACAGCGGATGGCCAGCGGCCAGTATTCAACCCGGTCACAACGTCAGAAAAAAGCTTGCTGAAAGATCCTCTCGTCTCAGGGCCAGCACGCCCTGCTCCCAGCGGATCCATGGCGCAGGAAAGATATGCCGCAGACAGGGCCCTGGCCTGAAGAGAGCGCTCATCATCATCCAGAAATATATTGACCAACTCAAAAACCCTTCTGTCATAAATCAAAACGGTCGCCAAATCCAACAAGGCCCGGGCCCGGGCCTGCCAGAACGTCTCTTGTTCAGCTGACCAGGACATGTCCTGATCACCCTCGCGCTGCGGCAGTTTCGAAATAATGATGCGAAGCTTGCACGGCTCTTTCTTCCCAACTGCCGCTTCACTGCTGTCTTTCAGGAAATTCATAACTCCGTCCGGCGTTCCCGGAAGAAGCGGGCAGGGCACCTCCCCATATTGAAGCCTGATATCAATCCCGTTGATCTTTGCGATCCCGGGCAATGCCGCATCCAGAACAAATCTGTTCGCCCTCTCAAAACCATAAGTCGACGCCTTGCTTGTCGATGCGGTAGGCGCTGGGCCCCCGACCAATTTAAGCTGCGCGTTGACGGCTTTCTCTGTGGGCTCCGGAATGGTCTTGATGATCGCGGCCAATCCTCCGGTCTGCACCAGACGGTTCAAGGCCGCGACACATTCCCTTTCGCACGCTTCCTTCGCCGCCAGCTTCGCCAACAATTCTTTGCCCATTGACTCGCTGACCTTGGCCCTGATCGCAGTAACAGCGCGGCCCCACTCCTCCGTGGTCAATCCGTTCCAGGGCGTACCGCATCCTGGCCTGGATCCAAAGAAAAGACTTCGCAGATGTGCCATGTCCAGGCTGCCCACACTGTAGCGGGCCACTCCCGCCTTGAGATAAGTAGGATCGATCCCGGCTGCGATCTTGCCCAGATCAGACATGATGCTACCTGGCGTCATGTGGATCTTGTGCTTGACCTCGACCTCGCGCTCCAGGCCATCCATGACCATGAGCGCCTTCAGCTCTGTGGCCGCGGGATTCTCCTTGGAAACGGGCTTAATTTCTTCTCCGCCGGAAATCTCCGAATATTCGGTCTCCAGCTCTCGCTCACCCGCAATGCCGCGCATGACAACCTTCACCAGCCGGCCCAGCTGTGTATTAAAATCAACGATCTCCTCCTCGCTCCACTCGGTCTTATCCTCTGGAACGAATTTGGCCATCAAGCCATCCATCGCAGCCCTCACCCCGTCGTTCTCCTCAAGCCAGGAGCGCCACGCCAGATACTCCTGGACCATGGTCGGCGACATGCTGAGCATGACCGTATGTTTCCAGCTGACCAGCGAATGGTAGACCGGGAGCGCGTCCTCACAAACGACAGAGTGACGACGATAGTGATCATCCACCAACCAGAACTCGGGTAATCCGGCGATATTGCCGCAAATAATCGTCTTGAGCGGGCTGGTCATGTCGCCCTGATCTTCCAGATCCCAGGCCATCTTCTGCACCTCAAGGCCGACGGAGCGCAGGATATGGCGCAGGATCGTGGGCTCGATCCTGGTGAAATATTTTTTGTTCTCCGGATCAGCGCGTAACTTATTCAGCGTTAAGGCAGTCAGGTCATTGGTGCCGTAACTGAAGAAACGGCAGCCTTTTTCAAGAAGTCTTTCCAACAGCTGCACGGCCCCGGGCGTCTCGATCATGCTGCCGACGAAAAAGAGCCCGTCTTCCTTGCCGTTAAAGATGCCCTTGATCGAGAAGCTATTAGGATCAGCGTCCGGCGTCTCCTGGAGCCAGGCCGCCTTGAGGATCTCGCCGACCTTATCCCAGTCCTGTTCGGTCTCGATCATGGGAAACTCATGCTGAAAATTATGATTGCCCTGGCGCCAGAGGCGGATCAGCACCCGCGCCAGCTGCGTCGCGGCCGCCACGCCCAATTCATCTTCCAGGCACCATTTCTCACCCCTGTAACTTCTGTACGCGTAACAGCTGATCGCCTTGTCCGGCTGAT
>JADFXE010000063.1:0-502 GCA_015233705.1 Candidatus Omnitrophota bacterium | reverse complement strand
GGGGCCAGCAGCCTTCAAGATGGCCACGCACATGCTGAACATATTCTCCAGGGTCAAAGGATCCTCGCCTACATAAAACCCTTCCGTACGCACCAACCCAACACCGTATGCTCCGGCCTCGATACCAAGCGCGATCTCAACAGCACCGTCCACATTCACCCAAACCCGACTGACGTGCCCCTTGGACGCCAACGCTGCCTGACCACGCGCCGAGACCCCTGCCTTATATTTATCGTCCTCAACCACTTTCTTCGCGGTCTCTTCCCGAACCTTGGGACCAGGCCACACAACGATCTTCCCGCCGGACATGATCGCCTCGGCACCCGGCGTCAGTTTCTCCAAAGAATTGACCACATACAGCGGAATGCCACGGGCATGAGCCGCAAAGGACACATGCGACTGGCCTGAACCTGCCGCCATGATGACGCCCTTCAACTGCCTTCCGTAAAGCTCAACATACCCGGTCAGGAACTCCACAGGCGTCACTGTCCTATTAAAACAG
>JADFXE010000062.1 GCA_015233705.1 Candidatus Omnitrophota bacterium | reverse complement strand
TATTGGCGTTTTTGTCGCTTGTACTAATGACTGGCTTTGCCAGAGCCGAGGAGCCCAAGCCGTTGCAGCTTGCGGTCTGGAACCCTGTGCAGATGATTCCGGAGACAGAGTCGATTGGCGGCGTGCGCCTTAATCTGTTCTATCAGGTCAACGAGAATGTCAATGGCTTGAGTTTGAGCTTGTTGGGCGTTAACCGGGCTAGGGGTGAGGTTGCAGGCATTGAATGGGGTCTTGGCAATTGGGTTGATCAGAACACCTACGGATGGCAGGAAGGTCTGGTAAACCGCACAGCCAAGCGTTTTGTCGGCTGGCAGGATGGTATTGTTTCTGTGACCGAGGGCGACTTTACAGGATTGCAAGGCGGCGTCGTAGCCTGGACCGAGGGCTTCTTTCACGGTTGGCAGGATGGTCTGGTAACGTTCACCCGCGGCCGTTTTGTGGGTTTGCAGACGGGTTTTGTAAACATCACTCAGGGCGAAGCCACTGCTGTGAACCTGGGCGTGGTGAATTACAACGATGGCGCTTACAAGGGTTTTCAGTGCGCCCTTTTGAACGTGGCGGGTGGGATGCACGGGTTTCAGCTCGGGCTGGTCAACGTTGCCAAGTCGCTCGACGGTCTTCAGATCGGCCTGGCCAACTACAACGGCAAGAAAGAGCCGTTTGAGTTCCTGCCGATCGTTAACTGGTCATTTTAATGAGACCGCAACTTACGGAGTCCCGACGCTCTGTCGGGACGAACGTAAGTTGCTGGTCGAATTAACCCCGTTCCGTCCCATAACGCGGGGCGGAACGGGGCTTTTTTATGGCTTTAGAAAGGAAGGGTTATTATGAAATTTGTTGATGAATTCAAGGCTTTTGTGATGCGGGGCAATGTCGTTGATATGGCGGTCGGTATCATTATCGGCGCGGCCTTTGGCAAGATCATTGCCTCGCTTGTCTCTGACATCATGATGCCGCCGCTGGGCTTTCTTATCGGCGGTGTGGACTTCAGCAGTCTCGAGCTTGTGATCAAGTCCGAATTCGGCCGGGCGCCGGTCACGATCAAGTACGGACTTTTTCTGAATAATATTTTCAGCTTTCTGATCGTGGCTTTTGCGGTCTTTATCCTGATCAAAGGCATGAGCGCGCTCCAGAA
This sequence comes from Candidatus Omnitrophota bacterium, assembly GCA_015233705.1. Next base: position 6,116 of record JADFXE010000062.1, on the reverse strand, counting down.
GAAGGAAGAGGCCAAGCCTGTTGTTCCTCCTCCGCCGAGCGCTGAGGCTACGCTTCTGGCGGAGATCCGCGATTTGTTAAAGAAGAAATGAAGAAGCTGCCCGCTCTCCAGCTCTGTTGGCCGCCTAACCGCGCTTTTTTCCTGATGGCGCTGACCGGCATGATCATTCTGACCCGGATCGTTATCGCCAGTCTTATGCCGTCGGGAGATGCTTTTCTGCGGGAGAGCTCGGCGAATATCATTATCACGTTTTTGATCTTTGTGTGGGCGCTGCCGTGGCTTGTGTGGAAGCTTGTTCACGGAGAATCTTTTCCGCGCAGTGGATTTGAGGTGCCGATCCTCATTCTTCTGACTGCCGCTGGCGCGACGCTTTTTTATACCGTTGACTTTTCCCTGACCCTGCGTGCGGTTCTGGTCCTGTTGGCGCAGGTCGTTTTCTTTTATATCCTGCTCGATGTTCTCCGGACGACTTCACGGACGCAAAAATTTCTGTTTTTGCTGTTCGGCTTTGCGTTCTTGATCGCGGCCTTTGGCATCAAGGATTTCTTCTTTTCTTCGGGCCAATATCCATTTGCCGCGTCTCCCCGTCGAGTGATGTCCTTCATGGGCTGGCCGAACCTTTTGGCCGGATATCTGCATTTATTCCTTCCGCTGGCGCTTGTTCTGCCGCTATGGCTTAAGGGCAAGACGGAAAAGATCTGGGCCTGGATCGCCTTGGTGATCATGGGCTCGTGTTTTCTTTTTACGTTCTCGATCCTGGCCTGGGTGAGCCTGGGGCTGGTCGCCGGTCTCGTTGTTATTTTCAGCCAAAGGCTTGGCCTGACGGATGAACTAATGAAAAAGCGCAGGCTTGTTGCTGTTGGCGCGGTTGTTTTTGTCGTGCTTTTGATCCTGATCCTTCTGGCCCGTGAGTTGGCGGCAGCCTTCTGGGTTCGAGTCGCTTTCTTAAAGACCGCCTTGGCAGTTCTGGCTGACAAGCCGATCTTGGGGCAGGGTTGGGGCGCGTTCGCGGTTGCCAGCCGGAAGTTCACTCAGACATCTTCTGCGTTGACGGCTTATGTTCACAATGCCTATCTCCAGGCCTGGGTTGAGGCTGGCCTGGCAGGGCTGGCGGGATTGCTCCTGTTGGCCGTGGTATTTTTCCGTCGGGTGTGGCAGGTCATGCCAACGATTTTGCGGGTCGAGAATGGGTTGCTTCGCCTGGCGGTTATCGTTGGGCTCGCGACATTTTTTGTCGACAATCTGTTCGGCTTCTCGCTGGTCAGGCCGGTCCTGGCGCTCCATTTTTGGGTCATGCTGGCGATCTTTGTTGCGCTGACGAGGTCTCAATCAAAGGGACCCGGTACTCGGCTGGTGAGCGGTATCGGTATTCTTATAGTCGCTGCCTGTTTGTTCCTGACCATCCGGATGACCGTTGCGGCGGTGATTTATCGACAGGGATTTGATCTGAAGCGTCCGTCGACGTTTGACAAGGCCGAGGCCTGTTTTATCCGCGCCAGCGCCTGGGATCCGTGGAGTCCGATCCTTCCGGCAGCGGCTGGCGAGATCAACATCAAGGCTTTCCTTTTGAGTGGACAGAAGTCCTATCTTCGCGTGGCTGAAGGTGAATATCTCGACGCTATCAAGCGCTCTCCGCGCTCCTATCCTGACTATCTGATCCTGGGTTGGCTCTATCATACTCTGGGGGATATGGATCGCTCCGAGACCTACACCGCCGAGGCTGCTGCTCTTTCGCCGGCGGAATTCGAGACTGATGTCGGATTTATCAAAGATTCCCTGTCCCAGCATCAGTAAAATTCTCCGTGATGAAAAACTGAAAGAATTTGTTTGACAATTTGTATGGGCATGGTATATTCACTACTAAGTTGGTAGACAAAGTAGTGAATAGGCGGATATGAAGCTTTCTACAAAAGGTCGTTACAGCGTTCGGTTGATGATCGACTTGGTCTTGAACGGGTCCAAGGGGCAGGTTCTTTTGAAGGATATTTCCCGCAGGCAGGAGATATCCGAGAAGTACTTTGGCCATCTGGTTCCGCTGCTCAAAAATGCTGGTTTGATCAACGCAACCCGTGGCGCGCGAGGGGGTTTTGCCCTGGCTCGGCCAGCTTCAGAGATCACGCTTAAGGATATTATTGCTGCGGTGGAGGGGCCCATTTGCCTGGTCGGCTGTCTGGAAGATTCTTCCCTTTGTAAAAGGACAGCCACCTGTGCGGCCCGTGATTTCTGGGGAGAGGCGACCAATGCCATCATCAAGGTTTTGGCGTCCTTTACCCTGGAAAGCATGGCGGAGAAGCAAAAAGCCAAGATGGACGGCTTGAGTTACACCATATAGTAGAAATGAGTGCGGTTATGAAAAGCAAGAATAACGATAAATTAAAATCTGCGGTCCGCAGGCAGATCGAGGATGGCCTTGATCGCTTGAAGGACGGCAAGGTCATTGTGACCATTGAGAAGGCCAAGGTTGTCCAGGTCGAATTCCTGGAAAAGGATTGGTCCGAGGATATTTGGGGTATCAGCGGATCAGGTATATAAGGCATTTTGGGAAGTGGATATGGCGCAGGCAGGCAATAAAAATATTATTAATGACGCGATCATCAAGGATATCAGCGAAGCTATTCATGGATTGAGTTTTGGGACCGTGACGATCATGGTTCATAATGCGAAGATCGTCCAGATCGAGGTTTCTCAAAAGAGGCGCTTTGATCAGGTGTGGACAGTTCAGGAAGGAGGTGGGATTTAGCTGATCTGTGGGATTTGCGTCTACCGGTTTGCCGGACGACGTTCTTTGAAAAACAATTACTAACTTAGCAAGGCGTCACCAGACCACTGGAAAGTCCTGCACTTGAACCTGGAGGTTCAACATGAAGAGCAAGATTCAGATCATTATTGCAGGATTATTTGTTTTGGTCAGTGCTGTGGCAGCGCAGGCTGGTGTGCCTTTGAATAACGTGGAAGGGGTTGGCGGTGTTGCTTTCAATCCGCTGGCGTATACGGCCGGGACGCCGTTTGATTCGACGGAAAAGGCCCCTGGGGCCAGTACCGCGATCAAGGATCTGGTCAACAAGCCGCAGTTCGGGATCTGGCGGATCAGGCTTAATGACGTCCATGCCGATTGGACGACCCAGAGCGTGGCCACGACATTCTTTGATCGCCTGGAAGTGTCGTACGGCAATGAAACGATCGCCCAGAGCGGTGCGAAGAATATCCACAAGAATGATATTGGCCTAAAGGGTTTATTAGTGAAAGAGAATGCCGGGGATACCAAGTGGGTTCCAGCGGTGGCGGTAGGCGCGATCTATAAAGATACGTCATTCGCCACGTCCGGGGACGTTAAAGATCACGGTTATGATTATTATGCCGTTGTTACAAAGCTGATCCCGCAGCTTCCGCGGCCGGTTCTGTTGTCAGGCGGTATCCGTTCGACCGATTCCCGCTCAACAGGTGTCTACGGATTTGGCACGCAGCGTAAACTGGCCGGATTCGGTAATGTGGATGTGATCCTGCCCGGCAACGTTGCGGTCGGTTTTGAGTATGAACAGGGCGCGCAGGTCAAGGGCTGGAAGAATGCTGATTATTATGATGCCCATGTGGCGTGGCTCTCGAACAAGAATCTGACGCTGGTGGCGGCTTATGTGAATACCGGCAGCAGCACATCGGCGAGCAGAGTAGGTTTGGGAGATGGTTTTGTCTTGAGTGCGCATTACGCGTTTTAATATGATCTTGGCCGGGAGGGCAGTTCCCTCCCGGCCATAACTAAAAAGGAGAGGGGAAAAGATGGCGAATTCAGACTTTAAAAATAACTTGAAGCGTGAGACCATCGCGCTTCACGGCGGACAGGAGGCTGATCCGACAACAGGATCGCGTGCGGTGCCGATCTATCAGACAACGTCGTATCAGTTCAAGAGCACGGAACACGCGGCCAATCTGTTTGGCCTTAAGGAATTCGGCAACATTTATACCCGCCTGATGAACCCGACGACGGATGTATTAGAGAAGCGCATTGCGGCGCTTGACGGCGGCGTTGGCGCGCTGGGAGTCGCGAGCGGCCAGTCAGCGATCACACTGTCCATCCTTAATATCGCCCAGGCCGGGGATGAGATCGTATCTGCCGACAATCTTTATGGCGGGACGTATAACCTGTTTCATTACACATTGCCCAAATTCGGCATCAAGGTGAATTTCGTCAAGTCCAATGACCTGGCTGCGCTCGATAAGGCGATCACGCCGAAAACCAAGGCTGTCTACGCCGAGTCGATCGGGAACCCTAAGCTCGACGTCGCTGACCTGGAAGGCATTGCCAAGGTCGCGCACAAGCACGGCATTCCTTTCATCCTGGACAATACGGTGTCGCCGTACCTGTTGCGCCCGTTCCAGCACGGCGTTGACATTATTGTCTATTCCGCGACCAAGTTCATCGGTGGACACGGCACATCCCTCGGCGGGCTGATCGTTGATTCCGGCAAGTTCGACTGGACCAACGGTAAGTTCCCGCTCATCAAGGGGCCGGATGCCAGTTACCACGGCATTGATTTTGTCGAGGCGTTAAAACCCCTTGGCAATATCGCCTACATCATCAAGGCGCGGGTCACGCTGTTGCGCGACCTTGGCCCGGCGGTATCTCCGTTCAATTCGTTCCTGTTCATCCAGGGCTTGGAGACGATCCATCTTCGCCTGCCGCGGCACTCCGAGAATGCGCTGGCGGTTGCGAAATACCTAAAAAAGCATCCCAAGGTGAGCTGGGTTAATTACCCGGGGCTTGAAGACAGCCCGGAAAAGGATCGGGTGAAGAAGTATCTTCCCATCGGTGCCGGCGCGATCCTGGGTTTTGGGATCAAGGGCGGGGCCGAGGCTGGCAAGAAGTTCATTGATTCGCTGCAGCTTATTTCGCACCTGGCGAATGTGGGGGACGCCAAGTCGCTCGCCATTCATCCGGCGACAACCACGCATCAGCAGTTGTCGGCTGAAGAACAGCTGGCCACGGGTGTGACGCCGGATTTCATCCGTCTTTCGATCGGGATCGAGCATGTTGAGGATATCCTGGCCGATGTCGACCAGGCACTGGCCAAGGCGTAAGGCAGGGCCAGAAATAAAGGACCCCGCCTCAATCGGCGGGGTTAATTCGCGCAGTCACTTACGTTCGCCGTTGGCTCCATAAGTGACGCGCTCATTAAGGAGGCTTCTATGAGCAAAATTTACAACAATATTACTGAAACGATCGGCCGCACGCCGCTGGTTAAGTTGAACCGGATCGCGGAAGGCTCTGTAGCGACGATCCTGGCCAAGGTGGAATCGTTCAATCCGCTGTCCAGCGTCAAGGACCGTATCGGCAATGCCATGATCGAGGATGCGGAAAAGCGCGGGATCCTCAGGAAGGATTCCGTGATCGTTGAGCCGACGAGCGGCAACACCGGCATCGCGTTGGCCTTTGTGGCCGCGGCCAAAGGTTACAAGCTGATCCTGACTATGCCGGAAACCATGTCGGTCGAGCGTCGGCAACTTTTGGCTATTTTTGGCGCCCAGCTTGTGCTGACGCCCGGGCCTGAGGGGATGAAGGGCGCTGTTCGTCGGGCCGAGGAGATCGCGAAGGAAACACCCAATGCGGTTCTTTTACAGCAGTTTGCCAATCCGGCCAATCCCGAGATCCACCGCAAGACCACGGCCGAGGAGATATGGAACGATACTGACGGCAAGGTGGATATCCTGGTCGCCGGTGTCGGTACCGGCGGGACGATCACGGGGATCGCTGAGGTGATCAAGAAGCGCAAACCGTCGTTTAAGGCCATTGCCGTTGAGCCGGCTGATTCGCCTGTCCTTTCCGGCGGGAAACCGGGGCCGCATAAGATCCAGGGCATTGGCGCTGGTTTTGTGCCTGACGTGCTTAATCGCGGGATCATTGATGAGATCATTACGGTCAAGAATGAGGACGCCGGGCGTGTGGCCAGGGAGCTGGCGCGTCAGGATGGTATTCTGGCCGGCATCTCTTGCGGCGCTGCGCTGTACGCTGCGCTTGAGGTCGCCAAGCGGCCGGAGAATAAAGGCAAGACCATCGTCGTGATCCTGCCGGACACGGGTGAGCGGTACCTTTCGACGTGGCTGTTTGCTAAGGATTCTTAGCA
>JADFXE010000061.1:6895-7368 GCA_015233705.1 Candidatus Omnitrophota bacterium | reverse complement strand
GAAATTCGGACTTGTGGGGATGTTCTTTCAGATCGCCATCATGTTGTCGGACATAGGATCTTGGCTGAAGCAGAGGGCGGCCTGGCTGTGCGGCCTGGCGATCGGCGTGGCGGGTGGTGTCTATTTCATGAACGGATTTCTGTTATTGTTCTAAGGGGAGTGCGGGAGTTGTCTGAAGAAGGGCAGGAAAGGCTGATTGCATGGGCAGAGGTGTCCTGAAATTTTTTGCGTTGTTCATTCTCGCGTTCTTGTTCGGCCTGCCAGGAGGCCTGGCAGGCGAGCAGCTCAAGGTTACGGCCACGATCTTTCCTTTGTATGACTTTGCCCGCGCCATCGGTGGGGACAGGGTTGCGGTCACGCTTCTTCTGCCGCCGGGAGTTGAGGCGCACACATTCGAGCCGCGGCCGCGGGATATTGTCAGCCTTAACAGGGCCGATGTCTTTCTTTACACCGGTTCAGCCATGGAGCCGTGG
>JADFXE010000061.1:0-6816 GCA_015233705.1 Candidatus Omnitrophota bacterium | reverse complement strand
GCAAGACGATTATCACCGCGCCGGAAAAGATCCGCATATCTGGCTGGACCCGGTCCTGGCGCAGAATATGGTGACGACGATCGCCGACGCCTTTGCAGTCCGGGACCCTGCCAACAAAGATTTTTATCTGAAGAATGCGGAAAGTTTCAAGGTGAAACTAAAAGACTTGGATCAGCGCTATGCAGCCGGATTGGCTTCGTGCAAGACCCGGACCATCATCTACGCCGGACATTCTGCCTTTGGATATCTGGCCCGACGCTACGGCCTGACGCAGGTCTCACCGTACAAAGGATTTTCCCCTGATGCCGAGCCGTCTCCCAAGGGGATCAAGGCGATCATTGATACCATCCATCAGCTTGACGCCCGTGTGATCTATTACGAGGAGCTGGTCGATCCCAAGGTGGCACGGGTCATTGCCGAGGAGACTGGCGCGCGCATGGAGTTGCTGAGCGCCGCTCACAATGTTTCCAAAAAAGATCTGTCATCCGCGACCTATCTGGGGATAATGGAAACCAATCTGCTCAAATTAAAGGATGGTCTGCGTTGTCAGTGACGCCTCTTAAGATCGAAAAACTTTCCGTAACCTTTCAGGGGACCGAGGTCCTGAGCCTGGTCGATTGCCAGATCGCGGGCGGCGACTACATCGGCATTGTGGGGCCCAACGGCTCCGGCAAGACGACGCTGGTCCGCGCCGCGCTGGGCCTTGTCCCGGTCGCCAGCGGAAAGATCATTCTGTTCGGGCAGCCAATGAGCGAATTCAGCGACTGGCAGAAGATCGGTTATCTTCCTCAGCGTATCAGCCAGCTTGACCCGCGCTTTCCGGCCAGTGTCGAGGAGATCGTGGCCTCCGGCCTTATTACCTCGCGGCCATACCCCAAGCGGATGAAGCCCGGGGACCGCGAAAAAGTCTGCGCTATTCTTGATGAGCTGGGGATCCAGGACCTTAAGGACCGCATGATCGGACGCCTGTCTGGTGGTCAGCAGCAGCGCGTGCTTCTGGCGCGAGCCATGGTCCATGAGCCTGAGCTGCTTTTTCTTGATGAGCCGACCACGGCACTGGATCCCGCGACCCGCGAATCGTTCTATGAACTTTTGGGCAAGATTAACAAGGCCCGGCGGACGACGATCCTTTTTGTCTCGCACGATCCGGCGACCATGGGAAAATACGCAAGCAAGCTCCTTTATCTTGATAAGAAGGTGATCTTCTTCGGGACGTTTGACGAGTTCTGTCATTCAACGGATATGCAGGCATATTTCGGGACAGGCCAGCATCTGATCTGCCACAGGCACGGGTAGTTGTTTGTTTGCTCCCGGAAGTGCAATAAACGTTCTTTGAAATTTTGTATGGGTACACGCTGTAATGATGTCAGCGGCCGGGACGGCTTATTCGCTCAAATCGCCCGCCCTTTCCCTGGAAGATTGTAGGTCGGGCTCCATTCGCTCATAAACCATCCCAACCGCTGACACACAAAAAGATGTGGTAGAGGCCATGAAAGGGGTTTGGGAGTGAATTGAGCCCCGCTTACCTTTGATCCAGAAAAAGCGGGGCGAGCTGAACGACAAAACCCCTTTCATGGCCTCGTAAGCTACCTATACAAAATTTCAAAGAACCAGCAAATAAAGTTAACACGAGCTTTACCCGCGGGGTTTCCATGTTTCAACAACTTCATGAAGCGCTACAATTTGCTTTTATCCAACGGGCCATGCTGGCCGGCTGTTTTGTGGCCGTGTCCTGCGCCTTTCTGGGGGTTTTTTTGGTTCTGCGGCGCTTTGCCCTTATAGGCGACGGACTAGCGCATGTCAGCTTTGCCACGATCGCTATCGGCCTTCTGGTCAAGGTCACACCGATCTTTGTGTCCCTGCCTTTGGTTGTCCTGGCCTCGCTCGGCGTCCTGCGGCTGACCGACCGTTCTTTGGTCTACGGGGATGCGGCTGTCGGGCTTCTGTCGGCGATGGGGATCGCGACCGGTGTCTTGATCGCCAGCGTTGCCGGCGGGTTTAATGTCGATCTTTTCAGTTACCTGTTCGGTAACATTCTGACTGTGAGCCAGGCGGAAGTCACGCTGTCCGTTGGATTGTCGCTTCTGATCGTGGGCGCGGTCACCTTCTTTTATCATGATCTTTTCGCCGTGAGCTTTGACCAGGACCATGCCCAGGTGTCAGGCGTGAAGACCGGGCTGGTGAACAAGGTCCTTGTTGTCCTGACCGCGTTGACCGTGGTCTTGGGGATCAAGGTGGTGGGGACCATGCTGGTCTCGAGCCTGATCGTCTTTCCAGCGGTGAGCGCACTTTTTGTGGCGAGGAAGTTCAAGACCGCGATCCTGCTGGCCACTGTCTTTGCGGTCGTTTCCGTTGTCGTCGGCATTTTTGTGTCCTATCTTTGCGATCTCCCCTCAGGGGCGACGATCGTGTTCGTCAACTTTTTGATCTTTGTGGCGGTCTTTTTCCTGCGCAAGAAAGGTTAGGTCGATTTATGTCCAAGAATATCCTGGTTGTTTCCGGAAGTCCCAAGCGGGAAGGAAATACGGCAACGCTGGTCAGCTGGTTTGCTGACGGCGCGCGCGCCAAGGGCGCGAACGTCGCGGTTGTTTCAGCGGCTTTTCTTAAATACAAAAGCGTGGGTTGTCTGTCCTGCCGTTCTTGCCAGACAGCGGAAAAATATGAATGTGTGATCAATGACGACGGCCGGAAAGTTCTGAACCGGATGGCTGAGGTTGATGTCATTGTCATGGCCACGCCGCTCTATTTTTACGGTCCCAGCGCGCAGCTCAAGGTCATCTTTGACCGGATGTTCTCGCTGTACAAATGGGACAATGCCGCCGGCACCATGAAGACGCCGCTTAAGGGCAAGACTTTTGTCCTGATCGGCAGCGCCTTTGAGGATGAGGGGCTGGAGGCCTTTGAAAAGCCGTTCTCCCTGACCGCCAGTTATACGGGCATGGTGTTTGAGTCACTCCTGGTCCCCAATGCCGGCGTCTCGGGTGAGGTGAAGAATGTGTCTGGCGCCAGGGACAAGGCATTTGCCCTGGGGCAGACAGTGGCCTGAGACTTATTATAATCGCAAGCGGGCTCACGCAACGCTTGGCTGCTTGGGTCCTTTTGAATATGAAAAACAGGCAATTCTGTCGAACAAAGTATCCACAGGAATGGGGAAGGTTGATAAATGACTACTGCTAAAAAACGTTTTTTGGCATTTACCGGAGTGCTGCTGATATTTCTTTTAATGGCTCTTTCTTGGCAGTTGGGACGCAGGAGTGTCTATGGGGAAATGGAATCTTGGACACTCAAAGAACGTCCAGAGCGTTATAGCGAAAGCTCTGTTGTCGAAAGCAGGAAAACTTCAGAGAAGCTGACAGCAGAAGGGGTGCAGAGGATCAAGGCGAGGAAGATCGAGGAGGCAATCGAGAAGCTTGAAATAGCGGTCAAAGTTTTTCCGAGGAATACACAGGCGTATGGACTTCTGGCAAAAACTTACCTTGTGACCGGACAAGAAGGGAAAATGTATGATGTGCTGGAGAGGGCCGGACTGTCTTTTCCATCCTTTGACGCTATTGTGGAAACGCTGGATGATCCGAGCCTTGCCGCATTGCCATCGGAGACATCCCCGGAGGATCTCTTTATTACCCCGTTTCCTCAAAATAAGAAGATGGCGATGTCTTTCATGTTTGACGATGGAGAATCGAGCGCTTACCACATTGCTCTTCCCATATTTGAGAAAGCCGGGTTTCGAGCGACGATTCCGGTTATTGCTGCTCAAGTCGCTGAGACAGATAATGACCCGTATAGAGGGAGTTGGCATGAGTGGAAAGATGCCGCGGACCGTGGTTTTGAAATTGCCAATCATTCGATGTACCATCGCAGCGCCAGAGAAATGCATGGCGATGATTTCAAGACACTAGACGAAGCCAAGGCGCTTATTGAAAAGAATACCGGCCATCCGGTGAGCGCGTATGTGTTTCCTTTTGACGCTTATACAGATGAAGCTGTTAATTGGGTTTTGAAAACACACAAGGCCATTCGAAAACCGGATTTCTTGCGTTCGGTCTACAAACAAACAGCTGTTATTGTTTACGGCGGTCCGAAGTTTTCGCTGGAGACGGCCAACCGACTTGTGGATATCGGGCTTGAGAGGCGTTTATGGCTGATCGCTGAATGCCATGGAGTTGATGCCAAGGGGGGTAAATCGTATAAACCGTTGACGTCTAGTCTGCTGGATGCGCACTTATCTTATATTCGCTCAAAGTCGAATGATGTTTGGGTGGATACTTTTTCAAAGGTCTTTGAGTATTTGTCTTTGCGTTCTCAAACGGAGATTGAAGTCAGAGACCAGACCGCTGATGCCGTGGATTTTATTTTGCATAACAAAGGGCCAGAGAAGGATTTCTCTGCGCCTTTAACCGTGGCTTTAAGAATGAAAGATCCTGGGTCAGTGGTGAGGTCGGCGAAAACAGCCGATGGTCAAGCGTTAAAGGCGTATTCCTGTGGGAGCGGTTATTCGTGCGTTGACGTTGGTTCGAGCGAAAAAAATGTCCATGTTGAATGGGCGCGATAGGCAGCTGTCTTTGCAAACTGTACACAAAAGAAAGGAATTTTTATGAAAAAAATTTTTTGGAGTGCAGCGCTGGTCTTGTGTTTTGCTTTTCCTGTCCGGGCTGAAGGGACTCACGAGGAGAGTTCCATGGATGTCCTGCTCAATGATGCGGGGATGGAGATGCCCAGGATGCATCTGGAAAAGAAGATGAATCACGGCCCGCAGATGCGCTGCTCGCCGGCTTCCATGGTCGCAACATCCGATGGCGGCGTGATCGTCCTGAGCGCCGGTAAGCTCCGGAAGTTCGACAGAGATCTTAACCTTATCAAGGAAGTCCAGATCGATCCGGCTGCCCCTGAAGGCATGAACATGATGATGAGCGACAAGATGTGCCCGATCATGGGAAGAATGAAGACAGAGGCTTCGACGTCCCAGAAGTAAAGGGGCTGGTCCTATTGTTTGACCTTTGCTTTAATTAGTGTTACCTTTGTGCATCCTGCATTTTAATTTAAGGATGAAAACAGGCGGGATAGCTTGGCGTTTTGGGATACAAAGTTTATGAAAATCAAGATCAAGTGCCAGCCGGAAGATTTTATTGTCGAAGAAAAAGCCAATTTACCTCGTCTTGAGGTCGGGCCATTCGCTGTTTATAAATTAAAGAAGCGCGGCTGGAACACGGTCGATGCTATCCGGCAGATATCCCGGGCCTGGGACCTGCGTTACGGCGATTGCGCCTACGGCGGCAAGAAAGACCGCTGGGGTCTGACGACCCAGTGGATCACCATTCGTGGCGGCCGCGAGAAGTGTCTGGAGCTGAAAGATATTGCGCTGGACTTCCTCGGATATACCGACCGGCCGATGGGGCCGGACGCGATCGAGGCCAATCTCTTTAAAACCGTTGTCCGCGATCTGAATGAAGATCAGGCCGGTGCGGCGAGAGATGCCTGTGACAATGTCACCCGCGCCGGATTCGTGAATTATTTTGATGATCAGCGTTTCGGCGGCTACGACCCCAAGCAGGGATTCCTGGCTGATCGGCTTCTTAAGGGGCATTTCAATGGCGTTCTCAAGGCTTATCTGTCCTCAACCCATCCGGAGGACAAAAAAGAAGAGAAGGCCCGCAAGGCTTTCTTTGATCAGCATTGGAAGGATTGGCAGGCGTGCTTGGGCATGGCCAAGACGTCATTTGAAAAGCGCGTCTTTGCCCGCCTGGTCAATGATCCCCGCGGCATGCTCAGTCTCATTGAGGATATTCCGCCCGAAGACCTGCACATGGCGATCAGCGCCTATCAGTCATTCCTTTGGAACGAGGTGGTGCGGCGCCTGCTCATCAATCGTCATTGGGCGCAGTGCGTCTATGATGGTGTCGCCGGTGACTATATCTTTTTTGAAAAGCTCAGCCCGCACGATCATGAGTACCTCAAAGACATGACGGTCGTGCATCCGGCGGCCAAGGCCCAGATGCCAGACAAGATCGTGGGGAAGATCTACGAAAAGGTCCTGACTGAGAACGAGCTTCAGCCGAACATTTTCAATAAGATGAAGACGCGCAAGGTCTTTTTCAAGCCTACGCCGAGAAAGGTCCTGATCAAGCCCAAGGATGTTGCGGTCAAGATCGACGCGGATGAGCTTTACGCCGGGAAGAGAAAGGTTTTGCTGGAGTTCTCTTTGCCGCGGGGAAGCTATGCCACCATGTTCATCAAGCGCATTTTTGCCAGGCCTTTTGTCGTAGAGGATGTTAGGAAGGCGTGATCAGACGTTTTTTCATGCCATTTTCCGACGGAGAATGAAAAAAGTTCAAAAAAGTTCTTGCATTCTTCCGGTAGTGTTCTATATTTAGAATAACACTGCGCCCCAACGCATCTATTATTGGGACGAATTGGGCCGAAAAGGCCCAATGAATGTAACGGGCAGAGCCGCCCGAGACAGATAAAACAAAGTTGTTACGCAATGGCAAAGGCGCCGTTGATCCACACAGATGTGGGTCATCGGCGCTTTTTTATTGTCTTGCGCGGTCAAGTTTACCTAAATCTTTGTAATACAGGAGGTTGCAATATGAAAAGAACATTGTTCCTGGGGCGGGATTCGCCAGTGGATGAATTGTCGGGGTTGATCTATTACCCTTATCCGCGTTGTATCATGTTTATCGGTCTAAATTAAGGTTAACGGTTAGAAAGGAGTTTCTTATGAATTCAGGAGATACAGCATGGGTTCTGGTCTCAACAGCGCTGGTCATGCTGATGACGCCAGGTTTGGCCTTCTTTTATGGAGGCCTGGTCAGAAGG
>JADFXE010000060.1 GCA_015233705.1 Candidatus Omnitrophota bacterium | reverse complement strand
GCCTTTTTCCTTCACCAAAAGATCCAGCGTCTTGAGTAAAAGCACGATCGACTGGTCAAATCGGGCGCGTTCTGTGGTCACGCGATGAACCAGAACAGCGTTGTGGACAATGAGCGCCAAGAGGACGGCCAGCAGCACGCCTTTCACTGCTTTCGATCTCACCCAGACGCTGACTTTCTCGAAATTCACCAGACTGAACGTCAGGACAAGCCCAAAGACCCAGAAAATATAAGGGTAGTAAAGATTGATGCTGAGCGTGGCCTTGGTTCCCCGCGACAGGCAGCGGCCAAAGGCGATCGTCGCGGTATAAATAACGATCAGGCTCAGCGTCAGTCCCCAGAAGGCCATTCTTTTTTTGAGCAGGTCCCGGTCCAGGCCTTTGACAAAGATCGCGGCGCCGAGCAGGACTGCGGCCAGCGCCACCCGGATCGCCCAGAGACTCAGGTCCAGCGGCTGGAACAGGGCTGGCTGCCTCAGGTTGACCATGGTTCGGTCCAGGCCAAAGACCAGCTGGTTCTGCGTCGGGAAAAGGCCGGAGTAGATCCACCACAACGGCACCTGGAGCGGGACAAGGAGAATGTTGGGAAAGAGCGGCTCCGCGCTTCCCGGCGGAAGCGGAATGGCCACCACATGCCGCAGGATGTAATCCAGCGCGCTCAGTCCCAGGAATACCGGCGGGAGCGCAAAGAGGGCGCATACGTAAGGCCGGAACGTTCGTCCGGCCGGTTTCCAGAGAAAAATGCCGAAGGCGATCGCGAACAGGATGCCGGTCTCATAAAGGAAGCAGGACAGGCACAGAAGGCCCGCGATCAGGCTGAAGCGCCAGGCCGAGGCTGCGCCTTGCATCAGGATCCGATAGGCGTGGGTTAGCGCGGTCAGGATCAGCGCGGCAAAGATCATGTAAGTGGTAACATGATGCCAGCTGACCATCTCCGTATTTATGGCCATGATCGCGAAGAATCCGGTCAGCGCTGCGGCCCAGACGCCGGGGCGGATTAAAAACAGGAGTTTCAGGAGACAACCGACCGCGACAATATGCGCGGCCAGGCCGCAAAGCTGCCAGGCGAAAAAGTTGTAGCCGAAGAAGAACCGTTCGTTGCCGAGGATAAAGTAAAGGAGCGGCCGGAACAGGTTTTCGTCGCCGGGGGCGAAGAAGCGGAAGCGGTTAAGGTCATAGGTCGCGATGGCAAAGTCCCACCAGGTTTTTTTATTAGCGACTTCGGCCAGATAGGCGACCTGGTCGCCGCGGGGCGCGTAGAGCAGGGCCGGTGAGTAAATGACAGACAGGATGGCCACAATGACAGCCAGCGACAGCCAGAACAGGGCTTGTTCAAAGTCTTTGGAAGATGTTTTGCCGCTGATCACGGGTTTCCTCGCACAGTGAAGGTTGAGTGTTACTGAAGTGATTCTATCGTTTGGCCTGACAAAGGACAACAGGAACTTTGGTCAGTTGTTCGTCGCTTGTTGCGATGATCCAAGGGAAGTGGGCCTGACGCCTGCCTTTTGTCATCCGCGCGCCTAGTGTTAACCGGCTGGGCTTGCCTGACGTCAATATGTGCGGGCTAAGTAAGGGCGGGCTCAAGTATTTATAGCCGGGCGGATTTTTTTCTGTTAAAATTTGTCAATCAATCATTAATGTGAAACGGATAATATATGAATTTGCCAATTAATATTAACGACCTATTTACGGCCAAGACCGTCGAGTGGGAGAGGCTTGAATTCAAGGCGGGATGGAATCCTGAGGACGTCTTACGGACGCTTTGCGCTTTTGCCAACGATTTTCATAATCTTGGCGGAGGATATATAGTCATTGGTGTTGGCGAGAAAAATGGGCGTCCGGTTCTTCCTCTGGTGGGACTTTCCGTCAAGGATATCGACCGGATCCAGAAAGAGGTCGTTGCCCTTGGTCACCGGCTTCAGCCCAGCTATCATCCGATCATATTTCCGACGGTTTATCAAGATAAGCACATTTTTGTTTTGTGGGCCGTTGCTGGACAGGCCCGGCCGTACAAGGCGCCGGTTTCATTGTCCGCGAAGAACAGGGGCTATCGGTATTATATCCGCAAGGGAAGCGTGACGGTTGCCGCGAAAGACCATGATGAACGCGAGCTTTTGGAGATGGCCGCGACCGTTCCTTTCGATGACAGGATTCCGAAATCGAGGAGTTAGACCTGGGACTTATCCGGTCCTATCTTCAGCAGGTGAAGAGCGCTCTTTTTCAGGATGCCGCGAAAATGAATTTTCGTCAGCTCTGCCGGTCGATGAATCTGGTGGGTGGGCCCAATGAACATGCGCGTCCGAAAAATGTCGCGCTCATGTTATTTAGTCCCGACCCTCAGAAATATTTCCCCCGGACACAGATTGATATTGTGGATTTCCCCGAAGGATTAGGTGCCGATATTTTTACCGAGAAGATCTTTAAGGGGCCGGTGCATATCATGCTTAAGGATGCACTCGCGCATTTGGAAAGTCAGGTGATCAAGGAGCGAGTTCACAAGTTTGCAAAGGGGCCGTTGGCAGAGAGGGCGTATAATTATTCTTATTCGGCGTTAAAAGAAGCCCTTTGCAATGCGGTGTATCATCGGTCGTATCAGACGCGTGAACCAATTGAAGTCCGTGTTTTACCGGACAGCATTGTCATCCACAGTTTTCCGGGGCCGGACAGGTCGATCCCCATGAAAGACATTAAGGCCTTGAAACTTGTGGCGCGTCGGTATCGCAACAGCCGTGTTGGGGATTTTCTCAAGGAACTGGATTTGACCGAAGGTCGCGGCACGAGCATTCCGAAGATGATCAAGGCATTAAAGATGAATGGTTCACCTCTGCCGGTCTTTCACACTGATAAAGATCGCGCTTACCTGACAATTGAGTTTCCAATTCATCCAGCGTTTTTAGAGGATGTCGAGAGTCAAGGTTTGGACAAGGTCGCAGATAGGGTCGTAGAAAAGGTCGTAGATGGGGTCGTAGAAAAACTATCTGCAAATCAGAAAAAGATTTTAGATGCTATTGTTGCCGATTCTTTTGTTTCAGCGAAGAGGTTGGCTGAACTGATAGGTATATCTCATCGTAAGACGCAGGATAATCTTGCAAGATTGAAGAAATTAGGTTTTATCAAGAGGGTCGGCGCTGCAAAGGGTGGGCATTGGGAGGTTGTTAAAAAGTGAGTCCGTATTTCGATGACGATGGAGCGGAATTTAATCCGGACTTGATGCCCGGCTTGCGGGGTGAGGCTTCTTTGCGGCGACGGACCTGGCTTAGTAATCTGATGGCGTGCTTGCGGTGATGTCCGCAGTTTTGGCAGAATTCATCCAGAATGGCGCTTTTGCCTTTGCGATCGGTTTTCTTGTAGCGTTTGTGGATTGCGGCCAGTTGTGCGTAAAGCGCGGTTAACAACCGGTATGTTTATTCCCGCTCAGGCACATCCTTGGCGGCGTCCTTATGATCAGAAAAGTTTTAATAAATGGCAAAAGCGGACATTCTCACTTTGCCTTGACAACGCCCTGCCCGCGGATTGACAAAGACTAATGCCTATGATACAGTGTCGGCACATTTGGAGCCCTATGAATACTAAAAATACTTCTATTATTCTTTTCCTTGCAGTTGCTTTTGCTGTCCTTGCCACGCCAGCCCAGGCCTTCTGGATATGGACCCCGGAATCCGGCAAGTGGGTCAATCCGAAATATGATGTGAAACCATCCCCCCAGGAACAGCTTGATTACGCGGAGAGTTTTTTCCAGGCCGGCAAGTTCGGCGAGGCGATGCGCGAATACAAGAAGTTGCTCCAGCACTATCCCAAGGCGCGCGAAGCGGCCCAGGCGCAATTCAATCTCGGGCGGACCTGGGAAGAGATGAAGAATTATAACCAGGCGGTCGAGAATTATCAGAAAGTCGTGGAGCGTTATCCGTTCAGCGACCTGGGCCCCAAGGTCACGGAGCGTCAGTACATCATTGCGAATCTGATCATGGAAGGCAAGGCCAGGGACAGCCATTTCGCGAATTCCCTTTTCGGCACCGAGAGCAATGTCACCAGCATTTTCCACAAGGTCATCAAGAACGATCCTTACGGGCCGTATGCTCCGGCGTCGCAGTACAAGATCGGTCTTTATTTCCTGGCCCGCGGCGAGTATCAGGAAGCGCGCGATGAGTTCGAAAAGACCGTGAACGATTATCCGGATTCCAAGTGGGCCGAGTCGGCCCGTTACCAGATCGCGGTGGCGGATTCCAAGCGTTCCACCAAGCCCCAGTATGACCAGAAGGTCACGGGGGTGGCGGTGAGCGGGTTTGAGGATTTCGTCAAGACCCATCCTGAGTCCGAGTTGTCCGGGGCCGCCAAGGGCGAGATCGAAAAGCTGCGCACGAAAGAGGCCGAGAACGCCTACGTGATCGCGGACTTCTACGAGAAACACAAGAAGTTTTCGGCAGCGAAGATTTATTATCAGGCGGTCGTGGATAAATATGCCGGGACCACGTGGGCCAAGAAGGCTGATCTCAGGATCCAGGTCATCGGTAACGGAGGAAATCAATGAGTATCAGGTCTCTTCTTGTGAGTGCGTGTTCCGTCATTCTTCTGGCCACAGCCGGCTGCGGGTATACTACCGGGTCGCTTCTTCCCAGCAAATATAAGACGATCCATGTTGCACCGATACTGAACAAAGTTGATTACGTCAACCAGGACCAGCGCAAGATTTATATTCCAGGCCTGGAGAGCAGGGTGCGGGCCGTTCTCATTGATCGTTTCCTTTTTGACGGGAATCTGCATGTCAATCAAGAGGACACCGCGGACCTGATCCTTAAGGGAGAGCTTTTGAGCTTTGAGCGCGAGGAGCTGCGCCTGACCACGGCCGAGGATGTCAAGGAATACCGCCTGCGGATCACGGTCTCTTTGCAGATGATCGATCCGGCGGAGAACAACAAGGTGCTTTGGTCTGAGCCGAGTTTTGCCGGCGAGTCGACCTATTATACGAGCGGTCCTTTGGCCAAGTCCGAGAGTACGGCAATCGATGAGGCCCTCAAGGACCTTGCCATCCGCGCGGTCGGCCGGACGATCGAGGATTGGTAAAGAGTCGCGCTCGGGTTTCTCTGCGTGTCCTGCGATGCACTGCTAAAGTTTCTTCTGTCCTTTAGATAGAAACTCTTTCCTTATGCCACACTACCTTTTCCTGGGAACAGATAAACGAAGCCTGGAACAGCAGGATGCCAAACTGGCAGACCTTAAGGCCGCGCTCTTTTCTTCGCACGATGCGCTGCGCTTTGACTGGGAAGAGCTCGACGGAAAGAAACTCACCACCGAACGGCTGAAGATCGCGCTGGTGTCGCTCCCGGCCCTGGCCAAGAAGCGCGTCATTGTCATCCGGCAGGCCGATAAGCTTTCCAAGGAATGCGGTGAGCTTTTGGGCGGCTTCCTTTCGAGCGGTGAGGATGAGGGTTTTGCGATCGTCCTGCAGACTGAGGAGGGCGAGTTGAAGGCGGCCCTGCGCAAGGCTGTGGAAGGCCGGTTCCAGACAGTCGGCGCGGTTCCCCGGCCGACAAATGTTTTCAATATGATGGATGAGTTGCAGGACACGGCGCGTGCCCTTAAATTGCTGAACGGTCTTTTTGATCAGGGCGATGCGCCAGAAGCGCTCTTGGGCGGCATGGTCTGGGTCTGGGCAAACAAGATGAAGGCGCGGGTCAAGGCAGATAGTTATAAGAAAGGCCTCCTGGTGCTCCAGGAGGCCGATCATCATTTGAAACGCAGTAAGTTCCCTGAAAGGGGATATGCGCTTGAGGTCGCGGTCGTTAAGCTTTCTTCGCTGTTAAAAGCCTAGCGAACTTTGACTTGCGACGGGAAGCGGTCTTCTTGTTGAGGATGTTGCGCTTGCTCGCCTTGTCGATCTTCTTGTAGAGGGTCGCCAGAAGTTTCTGGGCAGCTGCGGCATCTGTTGCGGCGGTGGCCACGAAGGACTTGATGGTCTTTCTGAGGTCGCTCTTGATGTCCAGGTTCCGCATCTGGCGCGCGCGGTTCTTTTTGAGGTCTTTAACTGCTGTTTTACGTTGCGGCATTGATCAACTCCTTAAATCTAGTTATTGTTGAGAGCCGATAATATAGCAGGCGATAAAAATAATGTCAACCGAAGAAAAGCCATGCCTTCATCTGACACACAGCGAAAGATTTTCCGTTCCACGTCAGTAATGTCTCTGGGCACGCTGGCCAGCCGGGTGCTGGGGTTTGTCCGCGACATGATCTTTGCCAGGTTCTTCGGGACCGCGGCCGGGGCCGAGGCGTTTGTGGTGGCCTTTCGCATTCCGAATCTGTTCCGTGACATTATTGGCGAAGGCGCGGCCAATTCTTCTTTTGTTCCGGTCATGACCGAGTTCAAGGAAAAGCAGCCGGCTGAGCTTAAGGAATTTCTGAACGCGGCGCTGATCTGGTCGCTCAGGATCCTGGTGATCCTGTCGGTCCTGGGTGTTTTATTTGCGCCGATCATTGTTCGCGCCATTGCGCCGGGCATGGCCGCTGATCCGCAAAAGCTGGCCATGGCCGCGAAGCTCACGCAGATCATGTTTCCGTACCTGATTTTTATCGGGCTCACGGCATTTTTCTCCGCGATCCAATTCACCTTTGGTTCTTTCACCATGCCGGCCATCGGGCCGTGCCTGTTGAATATCGCGCTGATCGTTTCAACGCTGATGGCGGTCTGGTGGATGAAGCAGCCGGTCTACGGCCTGGCGTTTGGCGTGCTGGCCGGAGGCGCGCTGCAGCTGTGGTTCCAGTGGCTGCCGCTTAAAAAACACGGTGTCGTGTTTGGCCGTCCGGTCACGATCAACCATGAGGGCGTCAAGCGTGTCGGCAGGCTTCTTTTGCCGCGCATCCTCGGCACCGCGGTCTACCAGGTGAATATCTTCATCGACACGATCTGCGCGTCCCTGTCATCGATCGTCGGGCCGGGCGCCATTGCCGCGATCTATTACGCCAACCGCATTGTCTTTCTGCCGCTGGGCATCTTTGGTGTGGCGCTGGTGACCGCTTCTTTGCCGGTCCTTTCGCTTCACGCGCTTTCGGACAACAAGGATGAATTCAAGAAGATGCTCGCCTTTTCGCTGCAGAACATTTTTTTCGTGATGCTGCCCATGACGGTTTTTCTGTGTCTGTTGTCAGAGCCGATCATTCGCGTTGTTTTTCAGCGCGGACAGTTCGATGCAGCTTCGACCATGATGACCGCGCGCGCTCTTTTTTATTTCAGCCTTGGGCTCATGGGTTACGGCGGGGTGAGGGTGTTGGTGGCAGCATTCCATTCCCTGCAGGACACCAAGACGCCGGTGAAAATAGCGACGATTTGTCTTCTGGTCAATGTGGTCCTAAACGCGGTTCTGATGTTCCCTTTGAAGATCGGCGGCATTGCCTTAGCCAGCAGCATCGCCGGGG
>JADFXE010000059.1:860-7565 GCA_015233705.1 Candidatus Omnitrophota bacterium | reverse complement strand
AGGAAATGGGCGGGCGATTTGAGCGAATAAGCCGTCCCAGCCGCTGACATCATTACTACGTCGTACCCACACTAAATTTCAAAGAACCAAATAAGAAAGCCCTGAGGCCAACACCCTCAGGGCTTTTTGATATATTCGAGAACGAACCCTGACTCCGCTATCGCGGAGCAGGGTAAATTCGCACAGCCACAGGTGGCGTGCTCATTTACCACTTCCCGGTCTTGCGGCGTTCGGCCTTGGGGATCTGCGGGATACGGGCCAGGGACTTTTTGATCTCCTCGTCCGAAACGCAGGATGCCTCAAGGCTGCCAGAAAGATACTTGTCGTAACCCATCAAGTCCAGAAGTCCGTGACCGCTCAGGTTAAAGAGAATGGTCTTTTCCTTCCCTTCCTCGCGGGCCTTGATCGCCTCCTTGATGACACAGGCAACCGCATTCGACGACTCCGGCGCGATGACAAAGCCTTCAGTCCTGGCCCAGGTGATGGCTGCCTCAAAACTCTCCAGCTGATTGGCCGCGTAGGGGCGCATCAGGCCCTCAACGATCGCCTGGCTGACAAGCGGCGCCATGCCGTGATAACGCAGCCCGCCGGCATGGACCGGCAGCGGCACAAACTGATGGCCAAGCGTGTGCATAGGAAGAAGCGGCGTCATGCCCGCCACATCGCCAAAGTCGTAGGCAAACTCGCCCTTGGTCATCTTGGGCGCGGCCGCTGACTCGACGGGAATGATATCGATCTTGGCGCCGTGGATCTTGTCATTGGTAAACGGAAAGGCGATGCCGGCGAAATTGCTGCCGCCGCCCGCGCAGCCGATGATCACATCCGGCTTCTTGATACCGATCGACTCCAGCTGTTTCTTGGCCTCCAGCCCAATGATCGTCTGGTGCAGAAGGACGTGATTAAGGACGCTGCCGAGCGAATAACGCGTCCGGCCGGTCGAGTCCGTCACCGCATCCTCGATCGCCTCGCTGATCGCGATCCCAAGACTGCCGGGCGTATCCGGCATTTTCTCCAAAATATCGCGTCCGGCCTTGGTGTCCTTCGACGGGCTCGCCACGCACTGCGCGCCCCACAGGCCCATCAGAGTTTTTCTCATGGGCTTCTGGTCAAAACTGATGCGGACCATGTAGACCTTGCACTCCAGGCCCATCAGGTAACAGGCAAACGACAGCGCCGTACCCCACTGGCCCGCACCGGTTTCGGTCGTGATGCGCTTGATGCCCGCCTGTTTGTTATACCAGGCCTGGGGCACTGACGTGTTGGTCTTGTGGCTCCCGGAAGGCGACACGCTCTCATCCTTGAAATAGATCCTGGCCGGCGTCTTCAGATATTTCTCGAGCCACACCGCGCGACGCAACGGCGACGGCCGCCAACGATAAAGGATCTCAAGAATTTCCTGAGGAATATCGATCCAACGCTCGCGGCTCATCTCCTGCTCGATCAAATTCCTGGGGAACACAGCCTCGAGCATCTCGGGACTGAGCGGCTTGCCGTCGGGTGTCAGCGGCGGAAGCATGGGCGTCGGCAGATCCGCGCCCAGGTTGTACCACTGTTTGGGAATATCTTTTTCATTGAGATAGATTTTGATCTGGTCCATGATGCCCTCGTTTGGTTGAACGGATAAAAAGACTTAAAACTGGATTATTCTACGAACTTATCCTGAAAAAGTCCAGTCGTTTGCACCTGCCAAGGTATCGTAAAAAAGGACAGCGCCTTGCGACCACTGTCCTTTTTCTTGCATCTACCGTCTAACGTCTTACTTTTATTTGATCCCCAACGCGGAGAGCGGATTCTCGCTCCAGCCCAGAAAGACCGGCGTCAGACCGTCAAACCCCTTGTTCACCAACTCCTGAAGTGCGGCCTCGTCAAACCTGATGGGCGAACCGTCACCCGTGCGTGCCACGTCGATGTTCTTGATGTCGATACCACCGACACTTTTGGAAGCATCGGTCTTCCCTGCATAATCCGGCGGACCGTCTTCCAGTCTCTGCATCGCCGCTTGCACATCCGCCTCAGTCTGCCCATTATAAGCAAAACCAGGCATTTGCGGCGGGACAACGCTTATATCATCAACCTTTCCCACGGATGATAAAAGAACATTCCTGACGATCTGCTTTAACTTGCGATGCTCCGGCCATGCGCTGAATAAAACAGCGAGCCGTCCATCTATCGCCGGCATAACAGCCCCGGTGTCCTTTCGCATGGCCTGTTTCCAGACAGAAGCAAATTCTTCCGGCTTCAAGGTCTTCAAAAAAGCGTAATACCAATCAACCGCCTCTTTCGGATAATTTTCGCCGTTGTGCAGCGCCACATCATTTCTTTCTCTCAAACTGGTCAGCACAAAAAACTCTTCTGTGCCTGAATTCGTTGTGACGTCAACCCTGAATATGAGCCGACTTGGATCCTGCGGAACAGCCACACCACGGACATCTCCGCCAGGCGTGATAACCTCGGCATCAGAAGGGAGTGCAATATCATTACTTTGCGCGATCACATCGATATGAGTGATGTGCCTTACGGCATGAAAGATCGTGCTCATGATCTCCCCGCGATACGCCTCACGGACCTCGGCTTCAGGAGTCTCAGGCCTTGTTTTATGATGAACTCTGTCCAGAGCCGCCCTGATGCGTGCCTCCAACCGCTTGAGCCGCTCGCCTTCAAGGATCGACCCGGCCCGCGCCAGGTCAGGTGCAACAGACTTCTCCGCGTAGTCGAAAAATATTGCCACGGCCTGAACAAATTGCTCGATCTTACCTCTTAAGTTATCCGGTATAGTTGAAGCCGGCAGCTCCCCTCGATCCTTCAGCGCCTGAGAGATCGTATCAAATATTCTCCGCACCTTTGCCAAGTCTGTCCCCAGATAAATACGCGACTTCTGACGACCAGACTCAAAAACAACAGCAAAAATCTCCGTATCCCTATCCCTGAGATCAGCAGAACCAAAATACGGCGCAACGACAAAGCGACGGTTATAAAGAGAACCTTGCGGATAAGTTGAAATTATTTCCCACAAAGGCGCAGCGCCTTCAAAAATCTTACCCACCCGAAGACCGGCTGACTTTTCCTTCCCCTGCGCCAGGTCAAAGAATTCTTTAAACTTAGCCCTTTCTTCAGCGGAACGTAATGTCTTTCCTCCATCTTTAAACCAAACAATCTTTAAAATATCTCTAGCCGCTAACTGTCTCTCGAAAGGTGCCGACGAACGCTTTAAAAACGCTTCCCCATAGAACAGGTTCTGCACAGCGCTAGGCAAATGGGTTTCCGCCACACGAACATCCCCGAACTGCTCGTTTTGCATGACCGGGAGCCCTTCAGGAGCAGTGAACGCTGCAATCATCCCAGACATATACGGTAAAGCTTTCCTTGAAAGCTGATATTCTAATTTGTCCAGCCCTCGTGACATGACACCCATCTCAGAATCACTGAGCAACGGTTCTATAAGATGAAACTTGGGCGGATTGAATCTTTGTAAAAGTATGCTATTGACCTCTTGCGAGCCCGTGCTCTCAGCCATGTCGAGATGCAGCACCACCATCAGATACAGCTGAAGGTTCCTTTCCTGGCCAGGAGTGAATGTCCACGGATGATTGCCGTCTCCGGTGGGGCTGATGCTCAAAACCATGCACGGCAGATCCTGGTACCCTTCAAGCGTCAAGAAGACCAGCGGTGTTGGAGCTTTCCTGTAAAGCGGCTCAGACACATCAAAGGCGAGCACTCTTTTTCCCACCTTCAGCGTTGCTTTCTTAGGCGCAAAATCGCTCTTCTCGCCCCGGGATTCAGTGATCACCAGCTCCGGCGCCTTCGTCTGCTGCGACTCATCCTCGCCTGCGCCAGCTTTCTGCTCCTGCGCCTCCAACCGCCTTGCGATCATGAAAAAGATCTGAACCGCAAAGGATTCTTTCTGGCGCACCAGCTTAAGAAGCCTATCCCCCGGGATCGCCAGGACCCGCACCGGGCCTTCGGCCACGACTGATGCCGTCCGCGTGCGATTACCGACCAGAGCGATCTCACCAAAAAGGCTCCCTTCCCCCAACTCGGCGATCTGCTTATCCCCGTGTTTAACCGCAACCTTTCCAGACATAACGACAAAGGCCTCGGTCCCGTGATCCCCTTCCCTGATAATGCGGTCGCCTTCCGTGAAATTTCTGACCTCAGTGCCCAGGAACAGGGCGATCGCCTGCATTTCCGGCATGTCAAAATACTCACCGACCAGAGAATGCTGCAAGGCCTCCAGCATGCCGGTAACATCTTTCTGTCCATTGACGATCTTTTGGATATTCCCCATGGCCATCGGCGAATTGTAGATCGTGGACAGGAATCCCAACAGATATTCTATCGCCTGCCGGGCCGGATCATCAGGCGGCAGGGCAAGATATTCCGGCGTATGATATTCCGCCAGAGCAATCGCTATATCCTGATTGATATTCTTCAACTTGCCTGAAAAACCTTTCTTCCCGAGACGACCTTCTGGCCCGATCAGGGCCAGGACCGCATCCTGAATAGCCCGCGTCCGTCCGATCTCATAATCAGTCTGCGACTTAACCACCTTGACAAGATCCTCATCTCCCAGAGCCTTCATAGTTTTGATCGCGGCATCCGCTTCTTGCTGCACATTCGCCAGGGTCAATTTAAAAGTATTCTCGATCGTGAACCCCTGGGGATCCTGGATAGTAATCCCAGCGATTATGGGATACTTCTTGGCGCCGACTTCCCCGCCGGTCCAAACCGCCTTGCCAACCGGCTCACCATCCTTTATCTGAAAGGTGCCGATATTAAATGTTGTTTCGCGACGGGCAGGCGTTGTCCGGTCCAGCGCATAACCCAGACCCGCGATACGGCGCCCCTCTTCCCGAGGTATCCCCAAAAGATCAGCGCCCTTATCCGCAATAGCAAAGCGCAAGCGGTCAGGATCAGCCCCGCCGGGCGCATCCTTTCTCTCATTGATCAACAGGATCGGCGCTAATTTATCCAAAAGCGGCAGCACCTCAGGATGCTTCTCTTTCGGAACCATTTTGGGCATCACAGACTCCTGGACCATGCTGATCGGATAACCAGGATGATGGGCTGCGAACAGCAATGCCAGGCCCAACGCAGAATCCTCGTCAAAAGCAGCATCCCCGAGCTTCCTGTCCATGAGCTTCCTGACCATAAGAGCAACGCCCACGGTGCCGTGTCCCAAGATCCTAGTTACCGCATTATTCTGCGGGCCCGTTGTCTTGGAGAACGCCTGAAGGAAGTTGTAGGCCTCATTGGCCAGCTCATCCGCCGTGGCCCCGTTACCCGTCGCCTCTGCGATCGTTCGCCAGACCTTAAGCAGCTCCTGCTTAAAACTCTCATCCTCAAAATTGAATGAATATCCCAGATCATGGCCCTCAACGCACAGGCGCAGGACATCTGCTTCATCTTTTGAAACACTTCCGTTCTGGTACATGCCGGCCAACAGGTCCAGGGAAGAATCCAGGTGCTGAGAAACGCCGGAAGGATAATTGTCCGGGCGCCAGGAGGCGACCTGCTGATTCGCAGCCTCAAACTGCCTCCTGTACTTCTCGACCACCGCCAGCTTGACATCAGAACGATCAACCGCCGCAGGCAGCGTCTGCTCCGCCGCGTCGATTACGATCTGGAACGACGTATCATCCGTCAACGTGACCTGGAATATCTTAGCCGTCGCTGACCGATAAATCTTTTGGATCTCCGTCGGATGAATCACAATCCCCTTGGAAGTGAACACGACTCTGGCCTTCCTGCGATTAACGCGCTCCGTCAGAGTCACAGCGCTGACATTGAGCCCGGCCTCACTTTGCAATCGGGAAAAGAGGGCCGTTGAATTCACATTGGCTGGCGTAAAATCACGCAATACCGCACGCATCTTTCCAAAAGCCTCGAACGCTTTGCTGTCAATGCCCGACTCAAGGCCAACCGCGACCTGGAACGCGGTCCCATCTCTCAAAAAGACCTTGAATATCACCGGCGTCATTAATTGATAGACTTTCAATATCTCCTGCGGACTGAACAGAAGACCCTTCGCTGTCATTAATACCGTCGCGCCCTCACTCTCGGCATCACTCAGGACCCCTTCAACATGTTCAACCGCCAGACCAGCCTTGGCCACCAATCGATCAGACAGGGCCTGCGGATCAACATCACGGGGCGTGAAGGACGCCAGCACTTCCCGAACCTTGCTTTCCACAGCTTCCGTTATCATCGAGCTGTCTTCACCTCTCTTGACAGCGCCCTCAAAGGAAGCCTCACCTTCACGAACAGTACCTTGCCTAGCTGCCAGCAGACTTTTCTCCCGTCTTCCTCTTGCAAAACGATCATCTTTATTCAACACAGGAATATAAGCTGACCGGTCTTTCTCCCAGGCCAGGCCAAGCCCTTTCTTTACATTTTTCGCTACCTGGCCATCACCATCGACCAATTGGTCTATCAAGGCGTCCAACTCACCTCTGGCTTGCCTGGCATTTTCCGGACTTGCAGAAGGAAACGGAAAAAAAACTGTTCCCCTTACGACAAACGTAACAATGGACGCCCCTGGCCCCTGCGCCAGGTCGACCACGTTTATAGGACGGCCTTCAAAGTCACGGAGCTCCAAATGATGGGCGCGCGCGTCCCTATTCAGGACCGCCCTTGCTCGGCGGGGACCATCTCCCGTCACCGTCAGCCGCTTGACATCAAGAACTTGATTATCCTCCGACATGACGG
>JADFXE010000059.1:0-759 GCA_015233705.1 Candidatus Omnitrophota bacterium | reverse complement strand
ATCTCAAGTTTGAACGGTGATAAGGTCAGGTTTTCCATCTGCTGCAAGAACAGAAACTTCAGTCCCCGAATCGTCGGGAGTGTATCTCGAAGATGGCACGGTCCTTCCTTCTAAATTGATCTGACGAAACGCCCTGACCATGGCCTGGACCACAGGATCTTCGGCCGGACTATTGGCCTTGGCAACAACCTCGAACCTTGTAATGACCCTGGGCACACCATCCCTGACTACTTCATCCTCAACCCCGATCTCATTAATGCTCACGGTCTGCTTCATGGAAAGGATATTCGTATCATCAGCAGGAAGGCCATGCGACACCAATACCTGGATGATCGCCGACTGAATTTTAGCCTCAGGGCTGATTACATCCAGATGAAAGCGCGCCGGATCAATTTTAAGCCCGTGCTTTTGAGCAAATCTTGCCAGATCATCCGCCAACTGCTGTCTATCAGTCTCGTCTTTAATGAGCTGCACAAATGCGCTGCGCCCGAAAATCGTTCCCACGAACTCGGGTTTAAGAAGCGCGTTAACAATCTGCTGGCCCCAGTACTGCTGATCGACCAAAGGATCGACCCTGTCCTTGATCGTCCTGACAGGCTGAACAACGGGCACACTCGTATATCTAAGCACCGCGACTTCATAGTCCTTGATCAGGCGCTCCGCAAGGGGCAAGTTTTCCTGAGAGACAGCGCCGCTGCTCCTCATATTCATAAAAATTCGATATTCGTCGGGGACAAACATCTGGCGGACCTTGTCCCG
>JADFXE010000058.1:537-7647 GCA_015233705.1 Candidatus Omnitrophota bacterium | reverse complement strand
CGGCCCAGATGCCAGCCAGGTGTATCGATGAAAACGATCTGCCCGCGCTCATCGGTATAAATGCCCTTAAGGGCATTACGGGTCGTCTGCGGGATGGGCGAAACGATCGCGATCTTCTCACCCACAATGCTGTTGAGAAGCGTTGATTTGCCCACATTCGGCCGGCCAATGATCGCGGCAAATCCGCACTTAAGCTGCTTGGTCTTTTTCTTGGGCTTGGAACGGGGCGGCATGTCAGGACGCTTTCTTTGGATAATATTTGATCATCACGATCCCGACCACAGAAAAAAGGGATGCGTTCACGAAGCTGAAAACCTTAAGGACCGTATCCTTGGTCACGACCGCCCAGGGCAGCATCAACAGCATGCACACCCAGACGCCGAAGAACCAGGCCAGGCTGAGGTCCTCCGAAGATTTCCTGCGAATGATACGGACAATGAGCGGAATGTTCCACAGCGGCATGATGATCGAGGCGGCAAGGGCGAGCTTCTCCAACGGCTGCATCATGGATTCACCAACCCCGCGAACTGCTGGAACTGTTTCAGGCGCGCCTCCACATCACGGAGCGACAAAGACGCGGTCCGGGCCACGCCAAATCCCTGGACGTTAAAGGATGCCAGGACCGTGCCGTACTGAACGGCCTTGCGGAAATTCTTTTCATCGATCCGGCGGACCTTGGTTAAATAACCGAACATGGCGCCGGCAAAAGTGTCTCCTGCACCCGTCGGATCCACGACCTTGCTGATTGGAAAGGCCGGATAACCGAACTCGAAATTCGAACCCAGGACGTAAACGCCGTGCTCGCCTTTCTTGACCACCACGACCTGCGGCCCCATGGCCTTGATGCAACGGGCGGCCTGGACCGTGTTAAGCTCACCGGTCAGAAGCCGCGCCTCGCCATCGTTCAGCACAAAAATATCGGCCCGCTTGATAAGGCGCCGAAGCTCCTTCATGGCCGTGTTGATCCACAGATTCATTGTGTCCAGGCCGATCAATTCCGGCGAGCGGATAAGGCTGAGCAATTTGGCCTGTACCGACGGTGCCAGGTTAGCCAAAAAGACATGCGTCATCTTGCGCTGCTGCTCGGTGAGCTGCGGCTCGTAATCCGCCAGAACACCCAGATGCGTGGCGTGGGTGATGGCGCTATTGAGGTCATCCTTCTTATACTCGCCGGTCCAGCGGAAGGTGTCCCCGGCGGCAACGGTCAGCGAAGAAAGGCTGGCGCCCTTGCTTTTTAAAAAATTCAGATGAACCTTGGGGAAATCCTTGCCAACGACCCCGACGACATGGACATCCTCGAACAGCCGGGCGCTCATCGTGAAATGCGCAGCCGAACCGCCCAGCATGTTCTTCTTGATGCCGGACGGCGTTTTCACATCATCCAATGCGACTGTTCCAAGAACTATTAATCCCATAAATTTACTCCTTTAATGAAGCGTGAACCTACGGAATCCCGACGAACGTCGGGATGATCATAAGTTCCTGGCTGAATTAACCCCGACTGCCAAATATGTCTTCCCAAGAAGTCGGGACTCCAACGTCACTCCCCGACAATCTTGACGAGCACGCGCTTCTTGCGGCGTCCGTCAAACTCACCGTAAAATATTTGTTCCCACGGGCCGAAATCCAGTTTGCCATTAGTGACCGCCACCACAACTTCGCGGCCCATGACCTGACGCTTGAGGTGCGCATCGCCGTTATCCTCACCGCTATCATTGTGCCGGTATTGAGATGTCGGCGCATGCGGCGCCAAGCGCTCCAGCCACTTGTCAAAATCCCCGAGCAAGCCCTGCT
The DNA here is from genome assembly GCA_015233705.1 of Candidatus Omnitrophota bacterium. The sequence continues at coordinate 5,853 of JADFXE010000058.1, read as the reverse complement.
CATCGTCATTGATGAAAACGCTCGCCGTGATGTGCATGGCATTGACCAGGCACAAACCTTCTTTAATCCCGCTCTTTCTCAGGACCGCCTCGACCTGCGCGGTAATATTGATATAATCCCGACGGTTGGGCGTATCAAACCAAAGCTCCTCCCGGACCGACTTCATGCCGCCTCCTGCCTGCGGGACTTGCGGGCGCGCTTGCTCCTCACATCCTTAAAATAGGCCTGAAACGTTTCACTGCCCAAAAGATTGATCAGGTCAGGATCTTTCTGCAAATAATCCAGATCATCATACCCCAGCTCGATCGCGCGCTGCACAGCGCGGTTGGCAGCATCGACCTCATTCATTAAGGAATAGCTGCAGGCGAGATTGTAAAAAACCGTCGCGTCATCCGGACGGAGCTTGGCCAGCCGCTCATCCACACGAAGCCCCTTCTCGTAAAAACCTTCCTTGGTGTACAGATCGCCAAGGCACATCAGGGCCTCGATGAAATTGGGCGTCTTTTGAAGAACGTTCTCGTAGAATGAGATCTCGAATTGGGGATCAGATGCCGGTCGTTTGGCCATGATGTTTACCGCTGCCGCTGAAGTTTCCTCTTCCCTTTCAGATACCGCCCGATACGCGTCACCGCCTCACGCAAGTTATCGTAGCTGGAGGCATACGAAATGCGGACAAAACCCTCGCCGTGCGGACTGAACGCAGTGCCAGGAACAAGCGCGACTTTCTCCTTCTCCAGCAGGTCCTTCGCAAAATTCATGGAGGACATCCCCGTACTTTTGATCGACGGGAAAGCGTAGAACGCGCCCTGAGGCACATGGCACTTAAGACCCAGCTCGTTCAAAGACGCGATGATGTAATTGCGCCGGCGGTTATATTCCTTCTTCATGGCCTGGACTTCCGCACCGCCATTTTTCATGGCCTCGATTGCCGCCAACTGGCTGGTGATCGGCGCGCAAAGCATCGTATACTGGTGGATCTTGGTCATGCCCGCGATCAGCTTCTCCGGACCCGCGGCCCATCCCAGGCGAAACCCGGTCATGGCGTAAGCCTTGGAGAAACCGTTAAAATAGATTGTCCGTTCCTTCATCCCCGGAAGCGTCACAAAAGGTGTGTGCTCAAAATCATACGTCAGCTCGTCGTAAACCTCATCGCTCAAGACTAAAAGATCCAGCTTCTCCACCACCTTCGCGATCGCCAACAGCTCTTTCTTGTTATATGATGTCCCCGTCGGATTGCACGGATAGTTGATGATGATCGCCCGCGCACCCGGCTGATAAGCCTTGAGGATCTTCTCGGGTGTGAGCTTGAAGCCTTCCTTGACCTCGGTCTCGACATAGATCGGCTCGCCGCCCGCCAGAAGCGCCAGCGGTCCGTACGACACATAACACGGGCGAGGGACCATCAATTTCTCGCCGGGATTCAGGATGGTCCGCACCGCCAGGTCCAGGCCTTCGCTGACGCCAACCGTGATGAGCATCTCCTTGTCAAAATCATACTCAACGCCGAAACGCCACTTGAGAAAACGCACGATCTCCTGGCGCAGCTCTGCCATACCCTTGTTCGATGTGTAGGAAGTGTAGCCCTGCTCCAGCGAATAGATCGCCTTCTCGCGGATGTTCCACGACGTCACAAAGTCCGGCTCACCAACACCAAGTGAAACAACGTCCTTCATCCCCAGCACCAGGTCAAAAAACGCCCGAATGCCTGACGGAGGAAGCTCTTCTACGATCCTTGATATCTTCATATTATTACCTTTAAACAGAAAAACCCCGACTTCCGGATGAGCACAACCCTTCATCCCGACGGCATCGGGGTCTCACGATCCTTAATACGTTATATTCAGTCTCTTCGGACGGGAGACGGCCTTGAACATCTTGCCGTCCTCCTTGTATTTCTTCAACAGAAAATGCGTCGTGGTCTGGCGCACGTTCTCCATGGGAGAAAGTTTCGAGGACACAAACTCAGCCACGGTCTGGATATTATCTCCCTCAACGATCAAAAGCAGGTCGTAACTTCCGGAGACCAGATAACAGCTCTTGACCTCCGCAAAACTATAGATCCTCTCGGCGACATTGTCAAACCCGACATCCTTCTGCGGCGTGATGCTCACCTCGATCAGGGCCCGCACCGGAGTCCGGCCAGACTTGACCATCTCCGGATTAATGATGGTCTTGTACTGGACGATCGTGCCGTCATCCTCGTACTTCTTGATGGCCTTCTTGACGTCCGCCACCTTGCTGCGCGTCATCTTCGCGATCTCCTCCGCCGATGTCCGCGCGTCGTTCAGCAGTATTTCCAGAATATCATCCATGCTCGCCTCTCTTGAAAATTCATTCCGCTCTGTTAATTATCCGTCTTCTTGCGATTCTTGTACTTCTCCAGACCGCTGACCTTGTAGTCAAGCACGGAAATATTTTCCCGCGTATCGCTGATCTCGGCCTCAAGCTCCGTGCACTCCTGCTGCAGCCGTTTGTTCTCCACGACAATGTCCGCCACATTGACCGTCGGATGATCGACCTGCACTTGTATGGTGTCTTTTTGCATCTTCAGCTCGGACAGCTTGACGTCCAGGGCCTTTTTCTCTTGCGTAAGTGCCACAAAACGCTTTGCATCATTGCCGGGGCCATTGCTGCTTTCAACCGCCGCCAAATCCACGAGTTGCCTGGAAACAGCCTCTTTTTCCTTGTCTAGCTGAGACAGGGCATCCTGCAAAGAATTCCTCTCCGCAGCGGCCTGCTTCATCTTCTCGACGTCTGCAGTGCTGGCATCGCGGATGGCCTGAATCTTCTGACGGGCGTCCTGTTCCTGAATCTTCAATGAATCGAGCGTGCTCTTTAAATAGCCCACTTGCGAAGCAATATCGCCTGCCCCGTCTTTCCCCTTGTTCATGAGCTCATCCTGCTGCGCCTGTTGCTCGATCTGCAACTGCTGGATCTTAAGACGTCTCAGCGAAAGTCCAGCCTCTGTCACCTTCAACTTTTCCCACAAGGCAAAGACCGCCTGCTTCTTATCCTCCAAAGCCTTTTCCGTGAAGGCGATCTCTTCCTTCAGCTGGGCTGTCTCGGAAGGCTTCTGAACCTCAACGTGCTTCTTGGGAATAGCTTGACGAAGTTCCAGATTCTTCTCCTGCTGCGCCGCGATCCCGTTCTCGATCGAGGTAAACGTCTCCTGAAGCGCGTTCGACTCCTCAATCAACTTCTGGTTGGTCGCCAAAAGAACATCGACAGTAAGACGAAGCTCCTCCAGGGCGTCCCTCCAGCGAGGCATCACATCGACCGCAGAGGCCGCTCCAGCCGCGACCACAGGCAACGGCGCCGCACTCTTCTGGGCACTGGCCGGCGAAACAGCTGCCCACAGGACGCTTGTAAAGCCAATTACAGCAATACATAACAATATTATCTTTTTCATGTGTCCCATTATAATAAGAGGCCTTTCGAATAGCAAGAACGTCTTTCAAAACAACGATGACTGCAATATATTGGCCAGACGGAAGGTCGGCTTCTCAACACCGAACTGCGTGACCATCTCGGGAAGCTGGTGGATATTGTAATCGCCGGCCATGGAAAGAAGCCGCTTGAACACCTCGCAGAGGATCTCCACGTCCGCCAGCGCCCGATGCGTCATCCCGACTGACACGCCCAGGGACTGGGCGAGCGAACTCAGCCGATGACTGGCCAGATACGGCAGAAAGGCCTTCGACATCTTCATCGTGTCCAGGACCGGCGTTTCTGCGCGCAGCTTGCGACCCATCAACGACAATTCGTGGCAGAGAAATTTGATGTCAAAGCTCGCGTTGTGCGCCACCAGGCACGCTCCGCCGACGAAATCAGCCATCTGCGGCAGAACATCCGCGGCAGTCGGCGCGTCCTTGATCATGGCCTCGGTGATATTGTTCAGCCGCATGGCCTCGGCATTGAGCGCGCGGCCGGGATTGACCAAACTGGTAAACGTCTCGATGTTCTTGCCGTGACGCACACGGATCGCGGCGATCTCGATGATCCGGTCGCCTTCCAGCGGCGAAAGGCCGGTTGTCTCGACGTCAAAGATCACATATTCCATATCCAGCGCTTTAAGCATGGGACCTTTCTGTAACTGCATAAACCGGCTCAAGGATCGCGGGCCGGTAGGACATCTTGGCTTCCTTCACATTCGGCATGCCGAAATCATCCATGGCGTTGACGAACCGGCAATCCTGCCAGACCGGATCCGCGCAAAACTCGCGGAAGATGAACGCGCCGACCCCCGGCATTTCCGGATCCGCGACCTCCAGCAGATCGCAAAAAATATCATTGTTCAACCGATACCCGAAGGTGTAGGCGACGATCTTTCCCGCCACAGCCACGACGCGACCAGCAAGGCCCAGCGCCTGACAATGCTCCATCACCAGCCCGTGGACCGTGCGGTTCTCCTCGAGCATGTGGCGATATATGTCATCTTCATACCGGCTGCGGCGTTTGTCAAGCCAACGTTCGAACAATTCCAGGCACGCCTCGCGGTCGGCAACCGTAAAGGGTCGGTAAACTGGATCGTGCTCGCGCAAGAACAGATTGGCATCGTGCCGCTTGGCCTTGTAATCAACGCCCGCCAAGGCCGCGATATCCTTGCGGTAATAAAGATACTCATATCCCTGGACCTGAAAAGCATACCGTTTTTCGTCGAAGAAGAACAGCTCCTCCTTGGCCACATTCTCGATGCGCGTCAGGCTGCCGCCCTTGTTGTGCGCCCGCATCCGGGCAAAGCATTCCTCGATCGCCTTAGCGCTGAGCGCGTCTCCCAGCGGCGGCCAGTACAAAAAAGTTCCAATCGGCTGATCGGCAAAGACACACAGATTTCCATCGATCTCCTCCAACCTGAAATCAAAAAAATCTTTCCAGTCAAACAAATTGACAAACGACCGCGACGACAGCGCGACCGGACGCGAAAGAAGCCGGCGGGCCACTTCATCCTGGCGGAACAAAAAGCCACTCTTTTCAATCTCGAACAAAAACTCAAGCTGATCGCCAAAAGAAGAATAGTCTGGAAAAGAATCCTTATTGGCCCAAAGAACACTGCGGACACTGTCACCCGAAAGATGATCCTGAAGATAAAGAATATACTCCGTCGCCTCCTCGGCGCGCAACTTGTCCTGGACAAAAGGACACGCCAAATGGGCGTAAACCTTAAGCTGACCCTTTTCGGAAGAAATGACGAACGGATAAAGACGGCACTCGAAGGGACGCTTCGAATAGATGCAACAGTGGTGATCGGGCGCGTTCAGAAAATGGCACAGGTTTCGCCCGCCTTCAGGCCGCGTCCGAATGCACTGACCCAGCAGA
>JADFXE010000058.1:0-330 GCA_015233705.1 Candidatus Omnitrophota bacterium | reverse complement strand
GCGGTCCGGCGACAGGACTGACGGCCCCAGCTCGTCGGAGGCGGCCAGGAGCATGCCCTGCGATTCCACCCCGCGGATGACTGCAGGCTCAAGGTTGGCGACCAGAGCCACGCGCTTGCCGACCAGCTGTTCCGGCGTATACGACCGACGGATCCCGGCCACGACCTGACGGACCTCGGTCCCAGTATCAACCTTGATCACATAGAGCTTGTCCGCATCCGGATGGAGCGTGACCTCCTTGATCTGCGCGACGATAAACTGTATTTTCTTGAAATCATCAATGTTGGCCATGAGCTTCCTCTCCTTTAATAAGTTAGTGTCTCAATTGAA
>JADFXE010000057.1 GCA_015233705.1 Candidatus Omnitrophota bacterium | reverse complement strand
TGAAGAAGATGGAAATGCAAAATTTGCCTCCGGCCACGCCGAAGGCGTGGGGTTATCCCCACAAATCGTAACAAGTTACGATTTGTGGCCCTTCGGGCGGATTTTGTCTATTGCAAAATCCGGGATGAAAAATCGTCGGCTTCCATATTCTTTTCCGTCGAGAAAGGCCGGGGTTATCCCGCATACCACAGTCCCTATTGAAAAGTGCGGGATAGAACTCCGACATCAGCGGCCTGGCCTGACGATCAGGGCTGCCGCTTGAACTTTGAGAAATCAGGTTTGCGTTTCTCGACAAAGGCATTGCGCCCTTCCTGTCCTTCGGGCGTCATGTAAAACAGCATGGTGGCGTTCCCGGCGAGCTCCTGCAAACCGGCCTGCCCGTCGCAGTCCGCATTCAGCGCCGCCTTGAGGCAGCGGATAGCGATCGGCGAATGGGCCAGGATCTCGCGGCACCACTGGACCGTCTCCTCTTCCAGACGCTCGTAAGGGACCACGACGTTCACCAACCCCATCTCGAGTGCCTGCCGGGCATTGTACTGCCGGCAGAGAAACCAGATCTCGCGCGCCTTCTTCTGCCCAACGATACGCGCCAGGTAACTGGCGCCAAACCCGCCGTCAAAAGACCCGACCCTGGGGCCGGTCTGGCCAAAGACCGCGTTGTCAGCCGCGATCGACAGGTCGCACAACAGATGCAGCACATGCCCGCCACCGATGGCATAACCGGCGATCATGGCAATGATCGGCTTGGGACAGGTGCGCATCTGCCGCTGAAAATCGAGAACGTTCAGCCGGTCAACACCCTCACCGTCCTTGTAACCCGTCTCCCCGCGGACCTTCTGGTCCCCGCCGGAGCAAAAGGCCTTCTCGCCCTCCCCGGTCAGGATCACAACGCCGATCCCCTCATCCTCGCGCGCATCCTGCAAGGCCCGGGACATCTCGGTCACGGTCAGCGGCCGGAAGGCATTGCGGACCTCGGGCCGGTTGATCGTGATCTTGGCCATGCCCTCAGCCTTTTCGTAACGGATATCTTTAAACTTGATCGCGCTCTTCCATTTTACAATCTGACGCATGATCTATTCCTTGGCTAATTTCGTTTCTTGAAATTTCGTATGGGTAGCTTACGAGGCCATGAAAGGGGTTTTGTCGTTCAGCTCGCCCCGCTCTTTCTGAATGGATGGTAAGCGGGGCTCAATTCACTCCCAAACCCCTTTCATAGCCTCTGTCACTAAATTTTATGTGTCAGCGGTTGGGATGGTTTATGAGCGAATGGAGCCCGACCTACAATCTTCCAGGAAATGGGCGGGCGATTTGAGCGAATAAGCCGTCCCAACCGCTGACATCATTACTGCGTCGTGCCAATACGAAATTTCAAATAACAGTTAATTTAGATTCAACCAGCGCACGCAGGGATTCCTGCCAATCCTGATGCAACTGCAAATTATCCTGCCGGTTCGTGACCACCTCAATGAGCGTGTGCCGGTCACCGCTTGCCGCCTGCTGGTAGGAACGGAGAAACTCCGCCGTTGTCCGGGGCCGGGCGTAACGCAGGCCGAACATCCTGGCCGCATCTTTGAACGACAGCCCGTGAGGCGCGCCGAAACACTGTTCAAAATCTTTTTTGAACTGTCCGACCGGCAGGAAGGAGAATACCCCGCACCCGTCGTTGTTCAGGACCACGAGGGTCATTGGTCTCTTCAGCGAACGCAACAGCGCGAGCGAATTCAGATCATACAATGCCGAGATGTCGCCGATCACCAGCGTCACCGGCCGTCCGCTGCCCTGAGAGAATCCGCAGGCGGTCGCAATCGTACCATCAATGCCGCTGGCCCCGCGATTGGCTCCAATAATGATATCGCCCGGACGGACCGCGCCATACATATCCATATCGCGGACAGGCATGCTGTTGGCCAGGAAAAGTCCATGTCCCGACGGAATATTCCTGGAAACATGATAGGCGACCGAAGGCTCGCTCAGGGACTTCTCCGCGAGGCTCCTGATCTGCCGTCCTGCCACATCTGAAAGCTGTACGATCGAACGCAGCCAGGCGCTCTTCCGACGGGCCTTGACCGCTCTGGCAATGCCCGCACAGAACGATGCGATCGGCGCCTCAACACGCAGCGTCACCTGATGCGCCGGGTCATTCCTTAAAGGATGCGACAGGACCATCACGTAATTTCTGGGGCGGCTATCCTGGACGAGCTGGTTCAGACGCTTGGAGGTCATCCGTCCGCCAAGCTGCAGGACACAATCAACCTTGAGAAGATCGGCCAAGTGCGGACTTAATAAAAGCTGATCAAAATAGTGAACGACCGGCCCCTTGGACGACGTCAGCCGCAGCCCGGAGGTCACATCAGCCAGGACCGGCCATTGGAGTTTGCCAGCCAAAGACAGGACCGCGGCCCTTTCCTTCTGCGAACGAAGCTTGCCAACCACGATCAGCCCGCGTTCATTCGCCTTCAGGATCCCGGCAACCTTGCCAACAGCTTCGTGGCTGACCTCACCCACCGGAGAATGATACTGCGTGTAGGGCCGGTCACTTTTCAGCCAGGCGCTCAAGCCTGACACATAATCCTTGAAATCGTCACCGGTCTTGATCGGCGCCAAAGGTTCACGGAACATGCAATTCAAGTGCACAGGCCCCGCCACAGAACGCGTGGCACGATAGACCGCCTGATCCACTGTTGTCAGCGGCATCGGCGCCGGGATGTCCGTCGACGGGCACGGCAGGTCAACCTGAAAGCGGACGTAGGGCCCAAAGATACCGACCTGTTCAATGGCCTGGTCTGCGCCGGTCTGGCGCAATTCCGGCGGACGGTCGGCGGTCAGAACGATCAGGGGAAGTTTCTTTTTGGAGCACTCGATCGCCGCCGGAAGAAAGTTGGCCGCCGCAGTCCCCGAGGTGCAGAGAATAGCGACCGGCGCTCCCGTGGCCGAGACCTGCCCCAAAGCAAAGAAGGCTGCCCCGCGCTCGTCAAAATGCGTCAATGCCTGAGCCTTGGGGTTCCTGGCAATGGCCAGGGCCAGCGGCGAAGAGCGCGAGCCGGGACAGACGATAAAACTCGTCACGCCGCAGCGCGCCAATTCCTCGACGATAATGTCGGCCCACAGGTAATTAATGTTGGGTGATGTCAGTGTCATAGGGAGAAAACCTTAAGCGCGCTTTTGATCTTATGCTCAACCTCATTCCACTCCTCACGCGCCACTGAACCGCGGACAATCCCGGCGCCGGCGTAAAGAAAAAGCGCGTGACCGCACAAAAGTCCGGAGCGGATGGCCACGGCAAATTCACTCTTGTCGCGTCCCAGCCAGCCGATCGGCCCCGCATACCAGCCGCGGCTGAATGGCTCGACCTTGCGCAGATGCTCCAGCGCGACTTTCGTCGGAGAACCGGCCACAGCCGGTGTCGGATGAAGCCGGCCAAGAATGTCGCCATCTGTCAGGCCGGATCTCAGCTCTCCCTCGATCAGGGACAACAGATGCTGACCGTCCTTGAATCGCGTCACCGTCGGCTTAACATCAGCGCGCAAAGTATCAATCAAAGGCGACAGGCTCTCCTTGATCGCTGTCACAACAAGCTCATGCTCCAGAGCCTCCTTGGGAGAACGGGAAAGCTCACTGCAAAAACGCCCTTCCTCGACAGGCGTCCGACCGCGCGGACGGGTCCCGGCGAGCGCTTCGCTCAGGATCCTCCGGCCTTCCCGCCGGTAAAGCCGCTCGGGGGAAGCGCCGAAGAAACATGTCCTGCTCGAGATTCGAAACAAAAAATGAAAACACCCTGGAGTTTCTTCCTGAAGCCGCTGGAGAATGGCAAAAGGATCCGCCTCACCGGCCAGCGTCACATCAGTGCGCCTGGCCAGGACCAGCTTGCTCTGGGTCTTTGCTTCAATGGCCCGGGTCGTCTCCTCAACACAGCAGATCCAATCTTCACGACGGGGAAGATCACGCTCGCGAACAGCCTTCGGCAAAACAGACCTGATCTGGATGCCATCTTTAAGCGCGCCGAGATCATGCCGCGCGGCCTGCACATCCTTGCCAGCGCGAACATGAACAGCCAAAATAAATGTCTCGCTTGAGCGGCTGATCTCAAGGCGCGGCAGGACAAACAGGACCGCTGAAAAACCGCTCCACTCCAAGCCTTTTTTCTGATCATCAAAACAGGCGCCGCCAAAATACCGGACGCCATCCGACGTGCTGCTTAAGGTCTGGTGGGAAAACTGATCGAGTCGGGAAAAGTTGGTGGAATCAAGGCGCAGCTCATCAGCAATGCCCACGCCGCCGATCTCCTCGCCAGCCTCCCGGTCCTGCCAGTAAATCATGGGAAAAAGTGTCTGCGCTGAGAGAAACAACTTGATATCCAGCGGCGCCAGCGCGACTTCCAGACGCTGGAATGCCAGCCCAGCCTTGGCCAAAGGATCCAACGCCGATAACCTGCCTTGCAGATGAACGATCGCCTCGGGCAGGGTCAGCGCCAACTTTTCTTCGCATTTACCGATCATAGTGACGTGAGTTTGGGGCATGTCTTCTGTGACGCTTTATTCAGCGCGCGTCATATTATCATGCCCCGGGGAAAAAAGCTAATAGGACAAATCAGACTTGTCCAGACGCTTGCGCAGGATCCAGTAGGTCCAACCCTGGTAAAGCAATGTCGTTGGAATAAAAAACAGCGCCACCACGCTCATGATCCTGAGCGAACAGGCTGATGAGCTGGCATTATGAACGGTCAGCGACCACGCCGGATTCAGCGTCGAAATCAGGACCCGCGGATAAAGATGCGCGAAAACAAGTCCTCCCACCAGGACGATCGTGGCCCCGCTGCTCCAGAACGAGGCGAGCGGCGAACGCTTGAAAACGATCCCGCAGACAAGCAGTGTCACGACCGCCAAGCCGGCGAGGATCAGCTCCAGGGCCGAGCGCAGCATGCCAACCCCGAAGAACCCCGCGGCCAGGAACGCCGCGGCTGTCAAAAGCGCCGGAAAGAAAACAAAAGGGAATATCTTTTTAACCTTTTCCAGCAGGTCGCCGGAAACCTTGATGCTTAAATAGCTCGCGCCGTGCAACAGAAACAAAAGCACGACCGCAACCGCTGTCAAAAGACTGAACGGCGTGATCATATCCCTGATCCCGCCGGTAAAAACCATCTGCCCATTGATCGGAAGACCGGTCAGCAGGTCCCCGACCACAATCCCCCAAAAAAAGGCCGCAATAAAACTTCCCTTGGCGATCAGCCGGTCCCAGGTCCCGCACCACAGGCGATCCTGCCGCTGATTACGGAACTTCAAGCCAATGCCGCGCAGGATAAGTCCGCACAGGATCACAATAAAGATCCCGTAGAGGCTGCTGAAGAGCGTGGCATACCACGCCGGGAACGAGGCGAACAGCACAGCGCCGGCCGAGACCATCCAGACCTCATTGCCGTCCCAAACTCCGCCGATCGAAGTCAATACCATCCGGCGGTCGCCATCATCTTTGGAAAGAAACGGCAAGAGCATGCCGACTCCGTAATCAAATCCTTCCAGGAAAAAGAACCCGGCAAACAGATAAGCAACGATCATGAACCACAGCGTTGGAAGATCCACGTGATACCCCTTTCAGCTCCCGAGTAAAACATTCATCAATGTGTTATCTTCTCCAGGCCCGCCGGCCCGCTCTTGATGTGACGGATGATCAGCGACGTTGCGATGAACGCAAGGACACTGTAGATCAGCGTGAACAATATGAGCGATGACAAGGCGATCACCGGATCCAGGCTCTGCGTCAGGCCATCCCGGGTCAACAAAAGTCCCTGAACAACCCAGGGCTGGCGTCCGACCTCGCTCACGATCCAGCCGGTCAGGTTGGCCACATGCGGCAGCGCGACCGTAAAAAGCAGCACCTTCAACAGGATCGACGGAACAGGCCGGGCCCTGCGCGCGGTCAGGACTGCCAGCACGAGCAAAAGGAACAGCATGGTCAACCCTGAAAAGATCATGAGCCGAAACGACCAGTAGGTCAGCGTCACCGGCGGGATATAATCTCCCGGACCGTATTGAGTCACGTATTCCTTCTGGATGTCGTTAAGCCCGCGGACCGCACCCGACAGCCGGTCGTAGACCAGGACGTTCAAAAGCCACGGCACTGTGATATCGACCCGGTTGGTTTTCCCCTTCTCGTCAATGATCGCAAACAGCGATTCGTTGCCATTCGTTCGTGTCTCCCAGATCGCTTCTGCCGCCGCCAGCTTCATCGGCTGATGATCGACCAGGGAACGCGCCATGAAATGCCCCAGCACAATGACCGCGATCATGGCCGTCAATCCCATCACAACAGCCAGCCGTAACGAGCGTTTGAAGAATTCCTGCTCCGCTGTCTTTTTCAGCAAATGATAGGCGCAAACGCCGATCACAAAAAACGCCGAGGTCACCAGACAGGCCGAAACCGTGTGCCAGAACATGAAATGCGCCTGGGAATTAAAGACCACCGCCGGGAAATCGACCAACTCGATACGGCCATTGCGAATAACATACCCGGCCGGCTTTTGCATAAAGCCGTTAGCACTAATAATCCAGAACGCAGAAAGCGCAGCGCCGAGTGTGACCATCCAGATGGAGAAAACGTGTAACTTGAGCGGAAGCTTCTTCCCGCCGTACAGCCAGACGCCGATAAAAACCGATTCCAGGAAGAAAGCGACCCAGGATTCGATCGCCAGCGGCGGGCCAAAGATGTCGCCGACATAGCGCGAGAACCTGGCCCAGTTAAGGCCGAACTGAAACTCCAGGACAATACCGGTCACGATCCCCATCGCCACACTGATCAGAAAAAACTGCCCCCAGAATTTCGTCATCCGGAGATACTGCTCGTCTTTCTTCTTCAGATACAACGTTTCCATGATCGCGACCAAAAGGCCAAGACCAATGGACAGCGGCACAAAAAGAAAATGATAACAGGTTGTCACAGCGAACTGCCAGCGGGACAAAAGAAGTGGATCCATAAAATACCCTCACAAGGTCCTACGGATAAGATCGACCAACTGGAAAAGATACGCCGATGCCGCCCCTATTGAACGGACTTAAGGAAAATTAACGCCTGGTGACCCAGAAAAACATATCCGAGAACCGTCGGTGCACATCCGGCCAGCGTTCCCCAGACATAATCACTGAACTTCACGGGCGTCAGCGCCAGCGCGCAGTTCTGCAGATCGAACGGCACATTGGGAATAAAACGGACGAGAAAGATGGTCAGAAAGCCTCGCTTCTCGACGGTCTCGACAATGCCGGGCGCCTTCTTTCTCACCAGATCTTTCATTTTGGCACCGGCAAAATACCTGACAAAGGCGAATTCCGCCACCCCTGACAACATGAGGCCAAACAGAGCAAGGACCGTGCCGCCCACAAAACCGAACAGCAAACCGCCCAGGATCATGGCCAGCGCCGAGGGCAAAAGCACGAACGGCCGCAGAACAAAAAGAACAACATACATCACCGGCATCCACATCCCGAAACTCCTGACCCAGGCATGCAGAGGCTCCAGACGATGAACTATTCCGGCGGAAGAGAGATCATGCCCCTGCGCCAGAGAAAAAACCACGCTAACGGCAATGATCGTAAGCCCGATCGTCCACCACAATGCTTTAGACATTCTTCTCCTAACTAAAGTTCTTTGAAATTTCGTGTGGGTACGACGCAGTAATGATGTCAGCGGCTGGGACGGCTTATTCGCTCAAATCGCCCGCCCCTTCCC
>JADFXE010000004.1:25366-32587 GCA_015233705.1 Candidatus Omnitrophota bacterium | reverse complement strand
TGAGCAACTCGGCAAGACTTTCGATGAGGTCGTTCGAGAGAATATTGATCTTTACTACAAAGCCCGGGCGGATCTGGGCGTGCCCCGGGTTGATGTCGAGCCTCGCGCGACAGAGAATATCCCTTCGCTGATCGCCCATATCCAGGACCTTATCGCCAAAGGCCATGCCTACGCGTCAGACGGGGATGTGTATTTCCGCGTCCGCTCTTTTCCTCAATACGGCCGGCTTTCGGGCCAGAGTGTGGACAAGATGCTGGAGGGCGTCCGCATTGACAAGGATGACAGGAAAGAGGATCCGCTGGATTTTGCGCTCTGGAAGAAGGCCAAGCCGGGGGAGCCTTTCTGGCCCAGTCCCTGGGGCGATGGCCGGCCGGGCTGGCACATCGAGTGTTCGTGCATGAGCATGAAACATTTAGGCACCGAGACGCTGGATATCCATGCCGGCGGGCGGGATCTTATTTTTCCGCATCATGAGAACGAGATCGCCCAGGCCGAGGCCCTGACGGGTAAGGCGTTCGCAAAACTCTGGATCCACCACGGGCTTTTGACGATCAACAGTCAGAAGATGGCGAAATCGCTCGGAAATTTTATCACGGTCCAGGACGCGCTGAAGAAGCATTCGGTGAGCGCCCTTAAACTGTTCTTTCTCTCGACGCATTACGCCAGCTCCATTGATTACACCGAGGATAAGCTTCTTGAGATGGAAAAAGGCATCGCCAGGTTCAAGGGGCTGGTAAAGCGCGCCAGTATGATTGGCGAGGACAAGCTCGGTGTTGTGCTGGAGGATGTCGAGTTTGCGATCGAGGCCAAGGAAAAGATCCTCGCTGCGCTGGATGACAATTTCAATACAGCCGGTGCGCTGGGTCATTTGTTCGACTTTACGGCGGCCTTTAACCGTTTTCTGGATGACGGCAGGATGAACGATTATTTTGAGGGCAGTGTCCGGCAGGCGCTGAAATTCCTGTGCGAACTTTTGGAAGGAGTCTTCGGCCTGACGGTCGTTGAGGCGGTCTCCGCCGGTTTGGCGCCGGAAGAAGAGGCTCTTTTGAATGAACGCCTCGAGGCGCGCAAGGCTAAGAACTGGAAACGTTCGGATGAATTGCGCGATCTGTTGAAGTCCAGGGGCATTATTGTCGAGGATGGCAAGGCTGGCCAGTCGTGGCGGAGGGGATAGGGGGAGGAACATGGAACAAGTAAATATTTCACCTCGATCAAAGTTGATCTGCCTGCTTTTGTGCCTGTTCGTTGGCTGGTTTGGCGCGCACCGGTTTTACACGGGCAAGATCGGCACCGGCATTCTGATGCTGTTGACCACTGGAGGCGCGATTGTGGCCACGGTCTGGCCGCTCGGCGGGATTTGGGTCGTCATTGATCTTATTTTTATTATTTCCGGGGCGTTTCGTGACAAGGAAGGCCGGCGCGTGGAGCATTGGCTGGAGCAGGCGTAAGGCAGGAAGCAGGGATCATGGCTCAGGGCAAGTTCATCACATTTGAAGGTTCTGAAGGTTGCGGCAAAAGCACGCAGTCGCGCCTTTTGCTGGAGCATCTGCAGAAGAAAGGTCTGCCTGTCAAGCTCATGCGTGAGCCGGGCGGGGTGGCGATCAGCGAAAAGATCCGCGCGATCCTGCTCGACAAGGCCAACACCGCGATGAACAAGGAATGCGAAACGCTGTTGTATATGGCGGCGCGCGCCCAGGTGGTGGAGGAGGCGATCCTTCCGGAACTGGAAAAGGGGACGATTCTTCTGTGCGATCGGTTCCTGGATTCAACGGTGGCGTATCAGGGGTATGGTTCGGGCGTGGATATTGAAACCATCAGGGCAGTGGGAAAGTTCGCGACCAAGGGCGTTCAGCCGGATCTGACGTTGTTTCTGGACCTGGACACTGAAGAGGGTTTGCGCCGTCGGGGCGGTGAGCGCGATCGCATTGAACTGCGTTCGCTTGAGTACCACAACCAAGTGCGCCAGGGGTATCGCGAGATCGCCAGGAAAGAGCCCAAACGCGTGGTCGTGATCGACGGCACAAAGTCGATCGAAGAGATATTCGGGATCATCGGGAAGAGAGTGGAAGAACTTCTAAAGAAATAAGGTCAGCAATCAGCGGTCAGCGGTCAGCAGATATCAGCTGACAGCGGACGGCTGATGGCTGATTGCCAGTGGCCTTAATGAAATCCACCGCCTCATCGTTAATTCATACCAATATCTTCAAACGTTTCACCGGACTGATCAAGGCCGGGCGCCTGGCTCATGCCTATCTTTTTACCGGACCGAACGGCATTGGCAAGGTCGCCACCGCGCTCGCGCTTGCCAGGCTGGTCAATTGCGAGAAGACAGGGGCTGAGAATTGTGCGTGTTCCTCGTGCGTCAAGATTGCTAGCGGCAATCACGCGGATGTTTTTGTTATTGAGAAGCTCGAGGACAAGACCGAGATCGGGATCGATCAAGTGCGGGAAGGCGTGATCCCCAAACTAGGGCTGCGTCCGATCGAAGGGCGCTGGCGCGTGTGTATCATCAAGGATGCGGATCTTCTCAGCGAGCATGCGGCCAACGCATTCTTAAAAACGCTGGAAGAGCCGACACCACATACGCTTTTGATCCTGGTTACGGCCGCGCCAGGGCGCATGATGCGGACGATCACCTCCCGCTGCCACGAAGTGCGGTTCTTTCCCATGTCCAACGCCGAGCTTGCCAGCAAACTGAAAAATGAGTATGATGTAGCCTCTGTTGAGGCTGATCTGCTGGCGAAATTCTCCGGCGGGTCGCCGGGACGGGCCGCACAGATGAGAGACGGCTTTCTGGAAGACAAGAATGCCTATCTTAACGAGTTCGTCTTCAGCCCGGCGAATGAAGTAGTTTTCAAGAAGTTCGCTGCGGATAAGGACTTGACGCGTGAGTTGTGCGGAGTGCTTCTGACGTTCTTCCGGGATCTGTTGCTGCTGCACAGCGGCGCCGGAGAAGAGGCGATTTTTCATCGGGACCGCTTGGTCGATCTCAGGCGTCTGGCCCCGAAGTATGCGCCTGCAGATCTGGAGCGGATCATCAGCCAGATCGTGCAGGTCCGTCAGGCCGCGGATGAGAATTTTAACGTGAAGATAGCGCTCATGGTATTGAGGGAAATGATTTAATCGTCAGCAGTCAGCTGTCAGCTGTCATCAGGAAGGGGTTGATCCTTCCGTTGCCCGTTGACTTCTGACCGTTGACATGAAACAAGGAGTTTTATGTCGAAATTAGTTCAGGTCCAGATCGGTGAGTTCCGCCCGGTCATTTACGCTGATACGCGCGGGTTCGAGTGCAAGCGCGGCGAGCTGGTGATCCTCGATGCTGACCGTTCTTCGGAATTCGGTTTTGTGGTGTCCGATGTCCTGTCGCGGGCCGACCAGGAGAAACCGCCGGCTGCGCAGGGAAGGATCCTGCGCCGCGCCACGGACGGCGACCTTCGGCAGATTGACAACAATCGCATGAAGGCGCGCGATGCCCTGCATGCCTGCATCTCCAAGGTCAATGAGCTTAATCTCGACATGAAGATGCTCACCACCGAGTATTCTTTCGACTCGACCAAGGTTATTTTCTATTTCACGGCCGAGGGACGGATCGATTTCCGCGATCTGGTCAAGGAAATGGCCCGGGTCTTTCGCGTCCGGATCGAGCTCAAGCAGATCGGCGTGCGCGACCGCGCCAAGATGATCAAGGGTTACGGCGTCTGCGGCGAGCCGTTGTGCTGCGCGACCTTCATCAAGGATTTTGGCCAGCTGTCGATCAAGATGGCCAAGGAACAGGCGTTGCCGCTGAATCCGTCGAAGATCTCGGGCGTGTGCGGCCGCATCAAGTGCTGCATGGCTTATGAATATAACGTGTATCGGGACCTTAACCGCGGGTTGCCCAAGATCGGCTCCAGGATCCAGATCGCCGAGGGCAAGGGCAAGGTTGTGAATCTCGACATCCTCAAGCGCATTGCTCACGTTGATCTCGGGGATGGCAAGTTCGTCAAGGTGACCATCCCCAAGGATGGTGAGCCGGTCCACCAGCCGGTGACCAACGAGCCGCCTGCCCAGGGCCGTGGGCCGAAGCCGCCAGAACGCAGATGAAGAAAAAGTTTTACGTCACAACGCCGATCTACTACGTCAATGATGCGCCGCATATCGGTCATGCCTACACGACCATTTTGGCGGACGTGCTCTCGCGGTTCCACCGGGCACTGGGGGATGACACGTTCTTCCTGACCGGCCTTGACGAGCACGGCCAGAAGGTCCAGCAGGCGGCCGAGAAGCGCGGGCTCAGTCCCAAGGCCCACTGCGATGATCTAGCCCCGCGGTTCACGGACCTGTGGACCACCCTTTTGATCTCCAACAATGATTTCATCCGTACGACCGAGCCGCGCCACACCAAGGTGGTCCAGGCTATTCTCCAGAAAGTCTTTGAGAACGGCGACATTTACCAGAAGGAGTACGAAGGTCTGTATTCCGTCGCTGAGGAGCGCTTCATCACCGAGAAGGAGGCAGCCTCGGGCCAGTTCCGTGAGGTCAAGACCCTTAAGGAGAAGAATTATTTTTTCAAGATGAGCAAGTATCAGGAACGCTTGATCCGCTACATCGAGGAGCGTCCGGACTTTATCCGTCCCGAGTCCCGCAAGAACGAAATGCTGGGATTTTTGCGCCAGCCTTTAGGCGATCTGTGCATCTCGCGGCCCAAGGCGCGTCTGAGCTGGGGCATTGAGATTCCGTTTGATACGGAGTATGTCACCTACGTCTGGTTCGACGCGCTCATCAATTACATTTCCGCGATCGGCTACAATGCTGATGATGCGACCTTCCGGCGCTGGTGGCCGGCGGTGCATCTCATTGGCAAGGATATCCTGACGACCCATTCGATCTACTGGACGACCATGCTTTTCTCGCTTGACCTGCCGCTGCCGGAGACGATCTTTGCCCACGGCTGGTGGCTCATGGGCGAGAGCAAGATGTCGAAGTCGCTCGGTAATGTGGTGAAGCCTCTGGATTTGATCGAGGCGCACGGGGTGGATGCGGTCAGGTATTATCTGATGAGCGAGATGGTCCTGGGCGCGGATGCGAATTTCACACCGGAGAATTTCATCAAGCGTTACAACAGCGACCTGGCGAACGATTTCGGTAATCTTCTTAACCGCGTCTCAGGCCTGATCACCAAGAGTCACGGCGGGATTATTCCTGAGGCGCTGGAACCGACCGCGGCCGAGGCGGAGATCATTGCCTTTGGCACATCGTTGGGCGCCAGGGTCGAGGCGCTCTTGCTGGATTACAAAGTGGATCATGCCATCAACGAGATCATGAACCTGGTGCGCCTGGTCAACAAATATATGGAATCGCAGGCGCCGTGGAAACTGGCCAAGACCGATCTTCCGGCTGCCGGCCGCGTCCTTTACACCGCAACCGAGGCGCTGCGTCTGAGCGCGGTCCTGCTCAAGGCGGTCATGCCTCAGAAGGCCGGTACGGTTCTTGATATTTTCGGTGCGAAAGATTCAGGTTTAAGCTGGGGCGAGCTTAAAAGCGGCACCGCACTTCCCGCCTTCCCGCCGCTGTTTCCCAGGATAGAAGTCGAGAAGAAGTAGCTAAAGAAACAGGCTTGACTCTTGTCGGAAAACAAGGTATATTTATTCCAGAAACTGGCGAATAATGACAGTAATTGGAATATATGAAAGCGCTAACCGAGACCATTCTTGAGAAGATCAATGCGGATATCTTTTCTCATGCAGCATTGACTGCCTGTGTCCCTGGATCCGCAGCTAGGCGGTATTCGCTTCTGAAGCGTGCCATGGCCAGTGGCGATGTCGTTCAAATCCGCCGGGGTCTTTATTGCCTGGCTCAAAAATACCGGCGCCGTCCGCTTGATCTGTTCGAGGCGGCACAGAAGATTTATGGTCCGTCGTATATCAGTTTCGAATCCGCGCTGTCTTATCACGGGTGGATCCCGGAAGCGGTCCGGTCCGTGACCAGCGCTTCTTTTGGCAAGGCTAAGGAATTCAGCTCTGAAGTGGGCGTGTTTTCTTTTCGTCGCGTGCCTGTGAACATCTTTTTTGAAGGCGTTGAGCGTCTGCCGAACGGGGTTTTGATCGCCCGGCCGTTCAAGGCGTTACTGGATTATATTTACATCTATAAAAAGGATTGGATTGGAATCGAGCCGGTAATCAAGAGCCTGCGGGTTGATTCTGATCTGCTTGGCAAAGTTTCCAGGGCAGAGATTCGGAAGCATATGTCGAATTATTCACAAAAAAGGGTTTTGGGATTTCTCATGTCCCTGGAGAAAATGAACCATGAGCATTGATATCATTCAAGAAAGACTGGATGGGTATCGTTGCGATTCACGGCAGGAGGAAGAGCGGGCCATTCGGGAAATTACCCAGGAAGTGGCCTTAGCCGCGCTTTCGCGAACGGATTTTTTTGCCCAGGCGGTATTCCAGGGTGGGACCTGTCTCAGGGTTTTTTACGCGCTCAACCGGTTTTCCGAGGACCTGGATTTTCTTTTAAAAGCCCCGGATAAAAAGTTTCGGATCGAAAAGTATCTTCAGGGCCTTTCGCGGGAATTCTCAGCTTACGGGTATCGTCTGGAAGTGAGCGACAGAGAGGAGCAGAAGTCGGTCGTGCAAAAAGTGTTCCTGAAGGACGATTCTTTGGGCAAGATACTGCATCTTAAACATATCCGGCAGGAGCGTTCCATGTCCAAGATCAGGATCAAATTGGAGATCGATACCAACCCTCCGGCAGGCGGCCATGCGGAGGTCAAGTATTTGACGTTTCCCTTTGCCGCTGATGTGGCCTGTCAGGATGAGGCCAGTCTTTTTGCCGGCAAGCTGCATGCGCTCCTTTGCCGGGAATATGTCAAGGGCCGCGACTGGTATGATCTTCTTTTTTATTCTGCCCGTCGGTCAATGCCGAACTGGGCGTTCTTGTCTGCCGCGCTTGATCAGAACGGCCCCTGGGCAGGACAGAAGATTGCGGTTGACCAGGGATGGTGTTATGCCCGGCTCCTTGAGAAGATTCGCGCGATGGATTGGGCCGCGACCAGCGACGATGTCCGCCGGTTCTTGCCGGCGCAGGAATTGCCATCCTTGGATATCTGGGGTGTTGATTTGTTTTCTTCAAGTATCGAATGGCTGAAGCCCGGGAAGTCGTAGCGGGTTTGCTGCAGAAATGATCAATGTCGGAGCGTGTGGGTCCCAATAACAGAAAGGCCAACGATGAAAAAATGGT